>DASQLK010000122.1:0-4354 GCA_035630055.1 Methyloceanibacter sp.
TGACCAAGGCCGCGCTTCCAATCGAGACGCCGGCCGGCATGTCCGCCCTCGTGTTCAACACGCGGCGTCCGCTCTTCGTCGAGGCCCGCGTGCGTGCCGCGCTCGTCAAGCTGTTCGACTTCGAATGGGTGAACCGCACGCTCTATCACGGTCAATATGCGCGCACGCAAAGCTACTTCGCGCGCTCGGAGTTGAGCTCGCACGGCCGCCCCGCCGACCCGCGTGAGCGCGAGCTGCTCGCGCCGTTTCCCGATGCCGTGACGCCGTCGGTCATGGATGGCACCTTCCAGTTTCCGGCCGGGGACGGCACGGGCGAGAACCGCGAGGCGCGGCTCGAGGCCCTGCAACTCTTGCAGGATGCGGGCTACCGGATGGAGAAGGGCAAGCTAATCGACGGCAAGACCGACAAGCCGGTCAGCTTCGAGATTTTGGCCGCGACGCGCGGCCAGGAGCGCCTCATCCTCACCTATGCGCGCGCCTTGAAACAGGTAGGAATCGAGGCCCGAATCCGCCAAGTTGACTCCGCCCAGTATCAGCGGCGCAAGCAGACCTACGACTTCGACATGATCCAGTATTTCTGGCCGGCATCTTTGTCGCCCGGCAATGAGCAGTCCTTCCGCTGGGGCAGCGAGGCCGCCGGCACCGAGGGGTCCTTCAACTATGCCGGCGTCGACTCTCAGGCGGTGGATGCCATGATCGATGCCCTGCTCACGGCCGGCACGCGCGACAACTTCGTTTCCGCCGTGCGCGCGCTCGACCGCGTGCTCCTCTCCGGCGATTACGTCGTCCCGCTCTTCCATCTGCCGAAGCAATGGGTGGCGTATTGGGCGCCGCTGTCGCGTCCCGATGCGACGCCGCTTTACGGCTATCAGGTGGACACCTGGTGGATGGCGACGCCTGAGCGCGCCGGCAACTCTCGGCCGCAGTGATGTCCATGAGCGCGCTCGCAGCCGATACGGAAGACAAAGTCGAAGATGCTCCCGGTCCCCTGACCGCGGAAGCGTTGCTGCGCCAGCGCGCCGAGACGCGGCCGCATGCGCTTGCGCTCGCCGACCCGCCCAACCGCGAAAGCTTCGGCCTCGCGCCGCCGCGATCGCTTACCTACGGCGCGGCGAATGCCGCGGTCGACCGCCTCGCGCGCTTCTTCATCGAGATCGGGCTCGAGCCCGGCGACACGATCCTCGTGCAATTGCCGAACATGGCGGAGGCGCCGCTCGTGCTGCTCGGGGCGTGGCGTGCGGGGCTCACCGTGGCCATGGTCCCGATGCTGTGGCGCGGCCTCGAAATCGCGTCCGTCTGCGATCAGATCGCGCCCAAGGCGATGATCGGCGTCGCGCGTTTCGGCGGCGAGCAGCAAGCCGAGACACTCTGCGAGGTCGCCGCCGCGCAGCTCTCGGTGCGCTTCGTGCTCGGCGTCGGCCAAAACCTCCCGGATGGCGTGACCGCGCTGGATGAGATCTTCGACACGAAAGAAGAGGTGGAGCCGGTTGCTGGCAGAGGCCATGCGGGGCCGGCGCTTGTCACCTTCACCGCGCGCGCCGGCGCGCCGCTCTTGGCCGTGCCGCGCAGCGAGGCGGAGCTTCTGGCGCAAGGGGCGATGACGGTGATGGAACTCGGGCTCACCACCCGCGACCTGATCCTCAGCTCCTATCCCTGCACGGGGCCGGCCGGCCTCGCCCTTGGGCTGATGCCCTGGATCCTGAGCGGCTGCGCGCTCAGCCTGCACCAGCCGTTCGACTACGGCGATTTTGCCCAGCAGCTGCTCGTCACCGGCGCGACCGTCACCGCGCTGCCGGCGTCCATCCTCGGCGCGCTGTCGCTTGACGGCGTGCTCGGCCAGCCGGACTGCAAGCTGAGGCGGCTCGGCCGGGTGTGGTCGCCGCCCGAGCTCTGCGAGAAGCTGCACGATCTCGACGAGATCGTCTCACCCGATTTCGATCTCTATCCGCTCGGCGATCTCGCCGCGATCGTCCATCTTCGCGCGCGGGAGTCCGATCCTGCGCTGCTGCCGCGCGGCGGCGTCCAAGTCGACAGCAATGGCGGGACGGCCGCCTTCATCGAGACGGCGCTGGCCGCAGGCTCCAGCGGCGCGGAGACGTTACGTCTGCGCGGCCCCGCGGTGCCGCATGGCGGCAAGCAACCGTTACAGAAGGATGCGCAAGGCTTGGTCGATACCGGCCTTGCCGCGCGCGCGGTCGGCCCGGACGCGATCCGGCTCGGCCGCGATCCCGAATGCCTGCATCACGGCGGCATGACGCTTGCGGCGTCGGAGCTCGACAATCTCTATGAGAGCTTTCCCGGCTTTCTCGATGCCGCCTGCTTCGTGCTGCACGACAAGATCGTCGGCGACCGCATCTTCGGCGCCGTCGTGCCGCGACCGTCAGCGGCCATCTCGCTGGACGGCCTGCACCGCTTCCTGAAGGATCGCGGCGTCGCCCCTTACAAGTTCCCGGACAGGCTGCTCGTCGTGAAGCTCATTCCCCGCGACGCCGAGGGCCGCGTGCTGCGCGAGGACATCCTGCGCTACGTCTGAGGCGGCTCGTCTGAGGCCTGTTGCTTGAGCAAACAACTCAACACGGGTCATTCCCGCGAAAGCGGGACTCCAGTATCCGCCGTGATCTGGAATTACGTTCACCTTCGTCACCCCGGGCTTGTCCCGGGGGTCCAATCGGGCGTCGGCAGGGCTACAGGCCTTAGTTACGTCTAAAAGATTCGCGGAGAGGCTCTAATGGATGCCCGGAACAAGTCCGGGCATGACGAGACGGCACAACACCGCTCATTCCCGCGAAAGCGGGAATCCAGTATCCACCGCCGTCCGCCTTACAATGACTGGTATTACTGGATGCCCGCCTGCGCCGGCATGACGCCCTGGCATTTCCACAAGCTCGTCATTCCGGCGCAAGCCGGACTCCAGACGACTCTCAGCCTTTGCTTGGCAACAGCTCGTTCGGCAGCGTGTTCTTGTAGATTTTGCCGTCCTTCATGATGACGACGAAGTTCCTGTCAGGATCTGTCACAAGATCGAGTGCGGTGAGCGGGTCGCCCTGCACGAGGAGTAGATCGGCGAGAGCCCCCTCCTCGACGACCCCCAATTTGCCTGGGTACGGATTGCGTAAGCCTGTCAGCGCAAGCAATTCGGCGTTGGTCGACGTTGCCATCCGCAACGCCTCGGCCGACGTGTACCAGTGGCCGAGCGCGGCGAGCCGGGCGCCCTGTCGCCGAGCTTCGCTTTCAGAAAAAAGGATATCGGTGCCGAACGCCGTCTTCAGACGATATTTCTTCGCGAGACCGTAGACCGTATCGGTGCCTGCGATGACCTGTCTCATCTTCGCCTGTTCGGCTGGGCCCAACTGTGCGGCGCCGCTTTCATCGAGAAACGGCTGCGTACTCAGCCATATGTCCTTCTCGGCCATGAGCTTCGCCGTCGCATCATCCATGAGATGCCCATGCTCGATGCACTTCACACCTGCAGCGATGGACCGTTGTATCGCGGCCGGCGTGTAGGCGTGGGTGCAGACAAAGGTGCCCCAATTCTCCGCGGCTTCCACCGCTGCGCGGAGCTCCGGCTCCGTGAAAGTCGACACATCCAAGGGGCTGAAGGGTGAAGCGACTCCCCCGCCCGCCGTGAGCTTGATTTGCGATGCGCCCTGCATGAGTTGCTCGCGCACGCGGAGCCGGACTTCGTCCGGACTATCGGCAATCATGCTGCCGCCGATCTGCTCGACCCGCGACAGCAGGCCGCCAATGGTGCGCGGCAAATCGGTAATCTGGCGAAAGTCCCCGTGTCCGCTCGTGATCGTAATCATCGCGCCGGACGGATAGATGCGCGGTCCCGGTAACAGATCCTGGTCGATGGCGCGCTTCAGTCCGAAGGACGGGCCGCCCATGTCGCGGATCGTGGTGAAGCCGCGCATCAATGTGGCCTTGGCCTCGGCCCCCGCCAGGAGATTGAGATAGCCGGCATCGCTCGCCAAAGCCTGGACGGGATTGGGACGCACGAGCATGGCATGCCAGTGCATATCGATCAGACCCGGCATCAGCGTTCGGCCGCCGCCATCTATCGTCGTGGCGTTGGCCTCTCCATCGATCGGGATGGGGTCGGCCGAGATCGTCTCGATTTGGTTGCCGCGCACCAGGACGTTGGACGGAGGAGAAAGAGCGTCACTCGTGCCATCGAAGATGCGCACGTTCTGGAACAGCAAGACGGGTTGCGAGGATTGTTGTCCGGGCTCGGCCAGAGTGCTGGCGGACAGTAACGCAGACAGCGCCGAGAGCGACAGAACCCGAAGGCACGACCACATTGCTCTCTCCGAGACATTTCCCCGGGACAAGACGCGTAGGATAGCGCAACGCC
>DASQLK010000123.1:0-5055 GCA_035630055.1 Methyloceanibacter sp.
CTTTCCAGGTGTCGCGGCAGGCGCGGGCCAGGGCGTCTGAGTGCGCGAACTTGCCGCCGCCAGGTCCATCGGTCCCAACGAAGTCTGTGTCGCAGAAGGTGCAGGTCGCACCCTCCCGGTCCTCCTCGCGGCCGGACCAGAGATTGCAGCCCGCGAAGCGGCAGAACACCGCCGACCGCCCGGTCTGGGCGCCTTCGCCTTGCAGCGTGTAGTAAATTTCCTTGACCGCATACATGGCCGAAACTTGGCTCCTGCATCGATCTCACGCAAGGCGTGCCAGGAGCAAGTTGGCCGCAGGGCCAGGCCGCTCCCCCCCCGCGGGGGAGGGAGCTGTCTGCGGCCGATCGTCGAGCGCCGTTAGGGCTTGGCCGCTGCGTCCTGCATGCGCGCCGGGACGACCTTCTCGGGCGGATTGGTGCCGGGAGGATTGATGGAGCGGATGAACGCGATGATCTTCCAGAGATGATCCGAGGTTTTGATAGTATGCCCCATCGCCGGCATCGGCGCGGGCACGCTGCCGAATTGGAGCCGCTTGAAGCCGCTCTTTTCCAGGTCCGTGGTGCCGAGCGCGATCAGCCTGAACAGCACATCGTCGGTATTGCCCCAGAACCAGACACCTTGGCTCAAGGCCGGGCAGAAGCCGCCGCCACCGCCGCCGCCATGGCATTCGTTGCAGCCCGGCAGGCGGAACAGCTTCACCAATTCCTCTTGTTTCGCCAGGGTCTTGTAGTCCTGGTAGGGACTATGCAGCTCTCCCGGAGGAACCTTCTTCGCCAGTTCGATGGGGGGCGTGGTATCGCCCGCCTTGCAGCATTCCGCGCCGCCGGCTTTCTTTTCGGCCGCGGTCGCGGCTTTTTCCTCGGCGCTGTGCGACGCTCCAATTGTCAGCGCGAGACCCGACAACCCCACTGCGCATACTAAGATCAGTCCAGCAGCAAGTTTAAGCCCAGTTTTGCTTGGCGACATTGCGCGCTTCCTCCAGCCATTATTGTGCATTGCGGCGAAGACTGCGCCATCGCCGTCGGTTCAACGTCACATTGCTGCCGCTGTTCCGGGGCCGCGCCAATGCTGCATTACGCCGCAAGCAAGGTAGCCGACAAGGCTCCGACTCAAAGAAATCGCGCCGCGAGCACGACCCCGCCCGATATGAGTGCCGCACCGGCAAGGTTAAGCCAGAAGCCCGCGCGCATCATCCGCGTGAGAGGTATGAGCCCGGTGCCGAAAACAAGCGCGTTCGGCACCGTGCCCACGGGCAGCATGTAGGCAGAGGACGCCGCCAAGGCGATCGGCAGCGCGAAAAGGAACGCCGCGAGATCGGTCCCAACGACGAGACTGGCGACGAGCGGCAGGAAGGCCGCGGCGGTCGCCGTGTTGCTCATGAGCTCGGACGCAAACACGACGAGAAGGACCAGCCCGCCGATGAGCACGATGAGCGGCATGTCGTGCAGGACGACAAAGGCGGATCCGATCCAGGCGGCGAGGCCGCTCTTGTCGATGGCTTCGGCGAGGCTCAAGCCGCCGCCGAACAAGATCAGAACGTCCCAGGGAACGCGCCGCACCACGCTGGCATCGAGCAGGAACCGGCGCTTGCGCCAGTCTGCAGGAATAAGGAACAGCGCGATGGCCCCGGCGATCGCGAACCCGGTATCGCCAATGTCGAGCCCGACGCGCGCGGCGACGAGTGGGTATAAGACCCAGCCCGCGGCGACGACGGCGAACACGGCCGCGACTCGTTTCTCCGGCGCCGTGAGAGGTCCGAGCGCCGCCAGCATGCCTGCGACCTCTTTACGGTCCGCGCCGGGCAACGCATCGGAGAAGGGCAGCGAGACGCGCGTGATGATCAGATAGGCGGCGATGAGGATGCTCGCGGATATCGGCACCGCGATCGCCATCCAATCGACGAAAGTCACCTTCAGGTTGAAGGTCTGATCGAGATAGCTCGCGGCAAGCGCATTCGGCGGCGAGCCGATCAACGTTCCCATGCCGCCGATCGTCGCCGCGTAGGCGACGCACAGCACCATCGCGGTGGTGAAGTTGTCGGCATCGCGCGAACGTGCCGCGTCCGACGCGAGCACCGCGCCGATCAGCGAAATTGCAATCGGCAGCATCATGACGGTTGTCGCCGTGTTGCTGATCCACAGGCTGACCAGGAAGGTGGCGAGCATAATCCCGGCCAGAAGCCGGCGTGGGCTGTTGCCGACGGTGAGGATAATGTGGAAGGCGATGCGGCGGTGCAGATTCCAGCGCTCGACGGCGAGCCCAATGACGAAGCCGCCGAGCAGGAGAAAGATGACCGGATTGGCGAACGGCGCTGCGGCGGCGTGAATATTTAAGACGCCGAAAAGCGGAAGAAAGACCAGCGGCAGAAGCGCGGTGACGAAGAGCGGGATCGCCTCGGTCGCCCACCAAACCCCCATCCAGGCGGCGAGCGCCGCCGTAAGCCAAGCCGCGGTCGTCAGGCCCTCAGGCGCTGGCGAAAGCGCGATGGCCGCGAAGGCGAGGGGACCGAGGAAAAGACCGACAAGCTGGTGGATCTTATAAGGCGCGGCTTGCGGGGCGCCGGGCTCGCCGCCGTCTCGGTTCTCCGCCTTGACCATATCCCCACGACCCCCGCACAACGCCTTATAGGGCCGCCTTTCCGGCGCGCCACGCGGCATAGCCCTTGGCGCGAAGTTCGCATGCCGGGCAAGCCCCACAGCCATATCCCCAGTCATGGCGATGGCCGCGCTCGCCTTTGTAGCAGGTGTGGGTCTCCTCGATGATGAGATCGACGAGCGTCTGGCCTCCAAGCTCTTCCGCCAGAGCCCAGGTCTCCGCCTTGGTCCGCCACATCAGCGGCGTGACGATCGAGAAGGGAACTTCGGTGCCGAGCTGAATCGCCTGCTCCAGCGCCTTCAGCGTCGCGTCGCGGCAATCCGGATAGCCGGAATAATCCGTCTCGCACATGCCGCCAACCAGCGCATGCAGCCCACGGCGATATCCGAGCGCTGCCGCATAGACGAAGAACGTGAGATTGCGTCCCGGCACGAAGGTGGAGGGCAGGCCCGACGCCAGCATCTCGATCTCCGCCGCGGAGGTCAGCGCGGTGTCGCCGATCGCACCAAAGCTTGTGAGATCCACCATGTGATCCGGACCGAGCCTGTCCACCCAATCGGGAAAGCGCTCGGCGATGCCCTCGCGCACACGCATCCTGCATGCGAGCTCGACGTTGTGGCGCTGCCCGTAGTCGAAACCGACGGTTTCGACGCGCGGGTAGCGATCGATCGCGTAGGCAAGACAGACCGTGGAATCCTGGCCGCCGGAGAAGAGGACGAGGGCGGCAGACGAGGCTTCAGGGGCGGAAATCATCAGCTTAACCGCGAGAAAAACCCCAATGGTGCCGACTCGCCTTTTGATTGCGTAACATGTAATATACAACCATAGGGCGAGGGAGCGGGGGCTTGGTTATGGGGCGCGTCTGTGCCGCGTTATGCGGCTTGGTTTCCATCTGTCTCGGCAGTTGTTCGACCATTGTCAAAGGCACGGAGCAGCAGGTCTCCGTGAACACGCCCGGCGTTCAAGGCGCGATGTGCCAGCTGCAATCGCCCGCGATCGGCTCACGCACCGTGCAAACCCCGGGCAACGTCATCCTTCCCAAGAGCAAGCACAACGTCGCCGTGTCCTGCACGGCGCAATGCTATGGCCCCGCAGTCGCTACGCTCGCGTCGCATACCGAAGTGATGACGGCGGGCAACGTGCTGTTCGGCGGCGTCATTGGTCTCGGCGTCGATGCCGCGTCGGGAGCGATGAACAAATACGATCCGGGGGTCGAAGTCATGATGACCCCGCTGCCGAATTGCGGCCGTCCGGGGAAGGGGAAGGGGACACCCATGGCGAGCCGGATACCAGGCGGCTCCCCGCAAGGCTGACCATCCGAACGAGAGATAGGAGGCGGGCTGACCGGTTCCGCTTAAGGCTTGCGCTCACCGGGCAACCCGGTAAAACGCGCTGGAAATCCGCGTCACGGGTCCCCGTGACCACAATCCCAGCATTTCAGGACAACTCATGAGCGCCATCGCCACGATCGTCGGCCGCGAAATCTTGGACAGCCGCGGCAATCCCACCGTCGAGGTCGATGTGGTCCTCACCGATGGCGTTTATGGACGCGCGGGCGTCCCGTCCGGCGCGTCCACCGGCGCACACGAGGCTCATGAGCTCCGCGACGGCGAGGCCCGCTACGGCGGCAAGGGCGTGCGCAAGGCGGTGGAGGCGGTGAACGGGGAGATCCGTGACGCCCTTGCTGGCTTCGACGCCGCCGACCAGTCCGGCCTCGACCAGCGCCTGCGCGACCTCGACGGCACCGACAACAAGAAGCGCCTGGGCGCAAATGCGATCCTCGGCGTGTCGCTGGCCGCGGCGAAGGCCGCTGCGCTCGACCGCAAAGAGCCGCTCTACCGCTATCTCGGCGGCGCCGAAGCGACGCTCCTGCCCGTGCCGATGATGAACATCTTGAATGGCGGCGCGCACGCCGACAATCCCATCGACTTCCAGGAATTCATGATCGCGCCGGTTGGCGCCACCAGCCTCGCCGAGGCGGTGCGCATGGGTGCGGAGGTCTTCCACGCGCTTAAGCATGCGCTGAAGGGCGCCGGGCATAACACAAATGTCGGCGATGAGGGCGGCTTCGCACCGAACTTGGCATCCACGCGCGAGGCGCTCGACTTCATTCTCACCGCGATTGCGGCCGCAGGCTTCCGCCCCGGCGAGGACATCTATATCGCGCTCGATGTGGCGGCGACTGAGCTCTACGGCGAGGACCGCTACTTTCTGAAAGGAGAGAAGCGCTCCCTAACATCCGACACGCTCGCGGCCTACTACGTCGAGCTCGTGTCCAACTATCCGATCTACTCCATCGAGGACGGCATGTCCGAGGATGACTGGGACGGGTGGCTGGCATTGACCGAAGCGGTCGGCGACCGCTGCCAGCTCGTCGGCGACGATCTTTTCGTCACCAATGTCGCGCGCTTGAAGCAGGGCATCGAGAAGCGCATCGCCAATGCGATCCTCGTCAAGGTC
>DASQLK010000124.1:0-2812 GCA_035630055.1 Methyloceanibacter sp.
TTCAAGGGCGTCATCATGAGCGACGATCTGGAGATGGGCGCCGTCGCCGCCTATCCGCTCGAGGAGCGCATCATCAAAGCGGTCAACGCGGGCATGGATGTCGTGGTCTTTTCCAACGTCACCGCAAGCGATCCGGAGCTCGGCGTGAAGCTGCATGCGATCATCAAGGCGGCCGTCTTAGACGGGCGCATCGCGCAGGACCGTATCGAGCAAGCCTACGGCAAGATCATGCAGCTCAAGCGGCGGCTGATGCAAAGCCAGCTCGGCGAGAACGGCTGACCAGCGAGGGCCTAGTGGTAGGCGTCGTGCTCGGATGCTTCCCAGAAGACGTAATAGGAATAGGCCGTGTAGCCGAGGATGATCGGCAGGAGCGGGATTGCGCCGTAGAGCATGAAAAGCTGCGAGTCGGGCGCGGCCGCTGCCTCCCAGATCGTGATGTCGGGCGGGATGATGTAGGGGAAGAGGCTGACCGCCAGTCCCGTGTAACACATGAGGAAGATGCCGGCGCCGAACAGGAACGGCGTGTGACGGTGGCGGTCGCGCAGCGCAAACCACAGCGCGACAATCAAGGCGCCGGTGATGAGCGGCACCGGGCTCAGCATCACCATGTTCCCGGGCGAGAACCAGCGCTGCGCGATCTCCTGGTGCAGGAAGGGCGTCCAGAGACTGAAGAGCGCGATGAAGGCGGTCATGACGATGAGCGCGATCTTCGCGACGCGGCGCGCCCATTCGCGGAGCTCGTTAGGCGCCTTCATGATGAGCCAGCCCGCGGACAGCAGCACATAGCCTGACAGAAGCGCGACGGCCGTCACCAGGGAGAACGGCGTCAGCCAGTCGAACGTGCCGCCGGTAAACCTGCCGTCGGTGACGGTGAAGCCCTGAATGAACGCGCCGATGGTGACGCCTTGCATGAGGGCCGCGGTGATTGATCCGCCGGCAAAGGCGAGGTCCCAAAGATAGCGGTATTTGTCGGACTTGAAGCGGAACTCGAAGGCGACGCCGCGCAGGATGAGGCCCAGCAGCATGAAGATGATGGGCAGATAGAGCGCGGGCAGCATGACGCCGTAGGCCATGGGAAAGGCGGCGAGCAGACCGCCGCCGCCGAGAACGAGCCAAGTCTCGTTGCCGTCCCAGAAGGGCGCGACCGACGACATCATGGCATCGCGGTCCTCATCGGCAGGCGCGAAAGGAAAGAGGACGCCGAGGCCGAGATCGTAGCCGCCAAGCAGCACATAGAGGAACACGGCGAGCGCCAGGATCGCCGCCCAGACGAGGGGCAGAATGACGGGGAGGAATTCGGTCATGGGTTGCCAGCCGCCTCCATGGGTCTGCGGGAAGGATCGCCTTCGCCTTCTTCCGGAACCTCCGGCGGCGTGAGGTCGGGGCCGCGCTTCACGAGCTGCGCGATGTAATACACGCCGGCGCCGAACACGATGCCGTAGACGATGACGAAGAGGATGAGCGAGGTGAGAACGCTGCCGCCCGCGACCGGCGAGACCGCGTCGGCGGTGCGCAACACGCCATAGACGGTCCAAGGCTGCCGCCCGACCTCGGTGGTGAACCAGCCGGCCAGCACGGCGAGGAAGCCGAGCGGCGAGACATAGGTGAGGATGTGCAGGAACCAGCGCGTGGTGAAGAGGCGGCCAGTCAGCCAAAGGACCGCGCCGGTGATGCCGACGGCGATCATGATCATGCCGATGCCGACCATGATGCGGAAGGCGAAGAAGGGGATGATGGGATTTGGACGCTCATCCGCCGGGAAAGATTTCAGGCCGCGGATTTCGGCGTCCCAATCATGCGCGAGAATGAGGCTGCCGAGCTTCGGGATCGCGATCTCGAAACGGTTGCTCTCGGTCTTCGGGTCGGGCAGCGCGAAGAGGATCAGCGGCGCCCCCTTCTGCGTCTCCCAATGCGCCTCGATGGCGGCGACCTTGGCGGGCTGATGCTCGCGCGTGTTGAGGCCGTGCATGTCGCCGATCACGAGCTGGAGCGGTGCGAGCCAGACAAGGATGCTCAAGCCCATGCCGAGCATGATGCGGCCGTGTGGAACGCTGCGCTCGCGCAGAATGTACCAGGCGCCGATGCCGGCAACGATGAAGGCCGTGGTGAGATAGGCGGCGGCGACCATATGCGCGAAGCGATAGGGGAAGGATGGATTGAAGATCACCTCCCACCAGCTCGTCACATGCAGAATGCCGTCCTCGGCGACGCGGAAGCCGGCAGGGGTTTGCATCCAGCTATTGGCGGAGAGAATCCAGAACGCCGAGATGACGGTGCCGAGCGCGACCATGCAGGTCGCGAAGAAATGCACGAAGCGGGGGACGCGGTTCCAGCCGAACAGCATGATGCCGAGGAAGCCGGCCTCGAGGAAGAAGGCGGTCAGCACCTCGTAGGACATCAACGGCCCAATGACATTGCCGCCGCGACGGGACAGATCGCTCCAGTTGGTGCCGAACTCGTAGGAGAGCACGACGCCGGAGACGACACCCATGCCGAACGAGACCGCGAAGATCTTCGACCAGTGCTTGGCGATCTCCATGTAGATCGGCTTGCCGGTCTTCATCCACAAAGCTTCGAGCACCATAAGCCACGCGGCGAGGCCGATGGTGAAGGATGGAAAGAGAATGTGGAACGAGATCGTGAAGGCGAACTGGATGCGCGACAGCAGAAGCGGATCGAGGTCTGGCATCGTTTGCGCCCATTTCCGCCTTGCGCCGCAGCGGGATCGCGCGACTCAAAGGCCAGGGCCGACAGTAACTGTGGGCTTCTCCAATGCAAAGGGATGGATCGCCGCGCGACAGGCTGTGTCCGC
>DASQLK010000125.1:0-13178 GCA_035630055.1 Methyloceanibacter sp.
CTTCGCGTCCGGGTTGGTGGTGAAGGAATATTGCGTCTTGGCGATGCAGATCGGCGCGTTGCCGAAGCCTTCCTTCTCGATCTCGGCGAGGCGGTCCTTCACGCTCTTGTCCGCGGCGATGTCGTCGGCGCCGTAGATTTCACGCGCCACCGTACGGATTTTCTCCCAAAGCGGCATGTCGTCGGGATAGAGCGGCTTGAAATTCGAGCTCTTGCTGTCGGTCGTGCGCACCACGGCCTCGGCGAGCTCGGTCGCGCCTTCACCGCCATGGGCCCAATGGTCGGCAAGGATGCACTCGACGCCGAGCTTGTCGCAAAGCTCCTTGAGGAGCGCGATTTCCGCGTCGGTGTCACTGGAGAAGCGGTTCACCGACACGATCACCGGCACGCCGTATTTCTTCACGTTGCTGACGTGGCGCTCGAGATTGGCGAAGCCCTTTTCCAGCGCTTTCACGTCTTCGTTCTTGAGTTGATCCTTGGTGAGGCCGCCATGCATCTTGAGCGCCCGGATCGTGGCGACGATCACGGCGCAGGCCGGCTTTAGCCCCGCTTTGCGGCACTTGATGTCGAAGAATTTCTCCGCGCCGAGATCCGCGCCGAAGCCCGCCTCGGTGATGACGTAGTCGGCGAGCTTGAGCGCCGCCTTGGTAGCGATCACGGAATTGCAGCCATGCGCGATGTTCGCGAACGGGCCGCCATGCACGAAGGCGGGATTGTTCTCCAGGGTCTGCACGAGATTCGGCGCGAGCGCGTCTTTCAGGAGCGTCGCCATCGAGCCCGCAGCCTTCACCTCGCTCGCCGTCACCGGCTTCCTGCCGCGCGTCTGGCCGATCTGGATCTGACCGAGCCTGCGCTGCAAATCTGCAAGGTCGGTGGCGAGGCAGAAAATGGCCATGACCTCGGACGCCACAGTGATGTCGAAGCCCGCCTCGCGTGGGAAGCCGTTTGCGGCGCCGCCGAGCGAAGACACGATGGAGCGGAGCGCGCGGTCGTTCATGTCGACGGCGCGCCGCCATGTCACTCGGCGCACGTCGATATCGAGCGCGTTGCCCCAATAGACGTGGTTGTCGATGAGCGCCGCGAGGAGATTGTTCGCGGCGCCGATCGCATGGAAGTCACCGGTGAAATGGAGGTTGATATCCTCCATCGGCACGACCTGGGCGTAGCCGCCACCGGCCGCGCCACCCTTCATGCCGAAGCATGGGCCGAGGCTCGGCTCGCGCACGCAGATGAGCGCCTTCTTGCCGATATGATTGAGCGCATCGCCGAGACCGACCGTCGTTGTGGTTTTTCCCTCGCCAGCAGGCGTCGGCGTGATCGCCGTGACGAGGATCAGCTTGCCATCGGGGCGGTCGCCAAGACTATCGATGTAGTCGAGCGAGATCTTCGCCTTGTAATGGCCGAAGGGGAGCACATGCTCCGCCGGGATGCCGAGCTTGTCGGCGGCGACCTCCAAAATCGGCCGCATCTCAGCAGCCTGACTGATCTCGATGTCTGATTTCGGATTTTGATGCTGGTCGCCTGAGCTTTTGCCTCGATTTTCGGCACTCTGCTTAGGCTGCACGGACATAACGGACTGGCCCCCACGGGAAACAAGATTTTTGCTAGCCGAAGAATGAGGGTAATTCAACCGCTTGCCTTCTTGCAATCGTCTGTGCAGTTTCAGCGGCCTAAGGGGAGCCCCGCCTAAAATGCAGCCCGTCGAACTTCTCAAGGCCATGTTCAAGGCCGGCGTCGATGCCGCCCTGCCCTCCCTCTGCGTGCCCCCGCATCTACCGCCGAAACCCAAGGGCCGTACCGTCATTATCGGCGCGGGCAAAGCCTCGGGCGCCATGGCGAAGGCGCTTGAGGACGCCTGGGACGGCCCACTCGAAGGGCTTGTGGTGACGCGCTACGGCTATCGCGTGCCGACTGACCGGCTGGAGGTGGTCGAGGCCGCCCATCCCGTGCCGGATGCAGCGGGCCAGGACGCCGCGCGGCGCATCCATCGCCTCGTGCAAGGCCTGACCAAGGACGATCTCGTGCTCTGCCTCATCTCTGGCGGCGGCTCCGCATTGCTTGCGCTTCCGGCGGAAGGCGTCACGCTTGAGGACAAGCAGGCGGTGAACAAGGCGCTACTCAAATCCGGCGCGACCATCACCGAGATGAACACGGTGCGGAAGCATCTCTCCGCCATCAAGGGCGGCCGCCTCGCCGCCGCGGCGTCCCCGGCCAAGGTCGTGGCGCTGATGATCTCCGATGTGCCGGGCGACGATCCGTCCATCATCGCCTCCGGTCCGACCGTGCCCGATCCTTCCACCAACAAGGACGCGCTCGGCATCATCGCGAAATATGCGATCGACGTTCCAGCGACCGTGCGGCGCTGCCTGGAGACCGTCGAGGAGACGCCGAAGCCCGGCGACCCGCGCCTCGCCAATGTCGAGAACATCATGGTCGCGACACCGCAAGCCTCGCTCGAAGCCGCCGCCGAGGTGGCGCGCAAGGCGGGCGTCACGCCCGTCATCCTCGGCGACTCGATCGAGGGCGAGTCCCGCGACGTCGCGCTCGTCCATGCCGGCATCGCGCGGCAATGCGCCCTGCGCGGCCAGCCCGCCGAGCCGCCATGTGTGCTGATCTCCGGCGGCGAGACCACCATCACGCTGAAAGGCAGCGGCAAAGGCGGCCGTAATTCCGAGTTCCTGCTCGCGCTCGCCATCGCTTTGCAAGGCATCCCCGGCATTTACGCCCTTGCCGGCGACACCGACGGCATCGATGGCTCCGAGGACAATGCCGGCGCGATCCTGACCCCCGACACGCTCGCGCGGGCGCAGAAGGCGGGCCTCAACGCCAAGGCGATGCTCGCCAACAACGACCCCTACAGCTTCTTCAAGGGCATCGGCGATCTCCTCGAGACCGGGCCGACCCTCACCAACGTCAACGACCTGCGCGCCATTCTCATTGAACGGAGAACGTCGTGAAGCCGCTCGCCATTATCGCCATGGCGCTTTTCATGCTGGCCTTGGGTCTCGTCGTCGCGCCCGCCGGCGCCGGGGAGCAGACCGCGCTCGCCTATGTCCAGGCGCGCTACAAGGACAAGCCCGAACCCGGTGCCGATGCGCGCTACTCGCGCCGCATCGAAAGGCTCTGGGGAGAATGCGAGGAACGCGAAGCCGAAACCGGCGACCCGTGCATGGACTCCAACCTCTGGGTGAACGCGCAGGATTGGGAAATCAAGGATCAGACCTTCGAGCAAACCGTCGACGACGCGGAGCGTGCGCAAATCGTGTCGACATTCGACAATATGGGGCGCGCGACGAAGATCACGATCGATCTATCCAAAGACGACGACGGCTGGGTCATCGACGACATCGGCACCGGCTGCGACACGCTTTCCGGCGTGCTGCGCGCCGAAGGATCTATCTGCTGAGCGTGGTTTAAGCCGGCTGCTTGGCGCTGCGTTTCCTCGCCGCTTTCTTTGCGCCGCCGCCGACCTCTTTGCGCAACGCCGCGAGCTCGGCCTTGATCAGCCGCATCTCACTCAGCAAAGGCGTGGTCTCATCCTGCATCATCGCCCGCTCGGCCTGCCGCTCCTCGGCTTCGGCCTTGGCGTGCTCCTCCTGCATCGCGTTGACGATGATACCGATGAACAGGTTGAGCACCCAAAACGTCGTGATGATGATGAAGGGAATGAAGAACAGCCAGGCGTAGGGGTTCGTCTCCATGATGGGATTGACGACGCCCTCGACCCACCCTTCCAGAGTCATGATGGTGAAGAGCGTAAAGAGCGAGGCGCCAAGCGTGCCAAAAAGCTCCGGGTATTGTGCGCCGTAGAGATTCACCGCCATCACCGCGCAGACATAGAAAATGAGCGCAATGAGAAGGAGGATCGAGCCCATGCCCGGCAGCGCACCGATCAGGCCGCCGACGACACGCTGCAGTGCCGGCACCGCGGTGATGAGGCGCAACAGGCGCAACACGCGCAGCGCGCGCAAGACAGAGAACGCGGCCGTCGCCGGCGCAAGCGCGATGCCGACGACCGTCATGTCGAACCAGTTCCAGCCGTCTTTGAAGAAGGCGCCGCGCTGCACGGCGAAGCGCGCCAGGATCTCGATCACGAAAACCATGATGACAAGGCGATCGATGACCGTGAGCAGCGTTCCGAAATTCTCCATCGCGGTCGCGCTCGTCTCGAGACCGAGCGTGATCGCGTTGAGCACGATCAGCGCCATGATGAACCGCTCGGTCCGCGGGTCCTCCACGATCCTACGCAGCCAATCCATCAAGGCAGGTCTCCTGGGTTCAGTAATTCGCTCAAGCGGCAGACAAATGGGGCCGCGCTGTCCTGATTTGCAAGCGCCAAACGGGCAGCGCCACATTTCTCAGCTGCGCCCGTGGGATGGGGCGTCCGCCACCGTGCGCGGCATTGCCTCGCGGCAATCGAATTTCGCAGTTGCGAATTGAGACCCGGACGTTAGTCTGCCGGAGGCGGATGACCGAGGGTTGCACTTGCGATTCGGGCGTTCGTGCGGCTGCTTTGCAGCCCTGCCACGGAACAGTCCAATTTACGATGCCTATGGGGCAGGATCGTTCCTGTGTAGCCCGGTCTTGGGGGCTGGCGCGCCCTTTCGAGGCCAGGGAACAAGCGGCGGGCGCACCAGGCGTCCCGGTAGAGAGGGAGTGGGGATGCTGAGACGCGCCGGCTTTGGCCTGTTGATAGGAGCTGCCCTATTGGCTCCCACGGCCGCAGCCGCCGGGCCCGCTCTCGTCTTCGAGCCTTACAACGGAACGGTTTTCTACGCCGAAGACCCCGACGCCCTCTGGTTCCCCGCCTCCCTGACCAAGCTCATGACCGCCTATGTCGCCTTCAAGGCGATCAAGGCCGGCGAAGTCACCGCCGAGACCAAAGTCGTGTGCTCGAAAAAGGCGTCGCTTCAAGCTCCCACCAAACTCGGGCTGCCGGTCGGTGGCGAGCTCGACCTCGAAACTGCGCTCAAGGTCATCATCGTCAAATCCGCGAACGACGTCTCCGTCATGATTGCCGAGACCGTCGGCGGCAGCGAGGAGGGGTTCGTCGCGCGCATGAACCAGGAAGCGCGCCGCCTCGGCATGACGCGCAGTGCTTTCGCCAATCCCAACGGCCTTCCCGATGAGCGCCAGGTCACGACGGCGCGCGATCTCGCCAAGCTCGCACGCGCCATTATTATCGAATTCCCCGAATATGCCGGCTGGTTCATGAAGACCGAGGTGCTGGTTGGCAAAAAAGTGCTGCGCACTCATAATGGCCTCCTCGTCAGCTTCCCCGGCGCCGACGGCATGAAGACGGGCTTTATCTGCGATTCCGGCTTCAACGTCGTGGCAAGCGCCACCCGCGAAGGCCGCAAGCTGGTCGCGGTCGTTCTCGGCGAGCCGTCCGTCGTCTCCCGCCGCGACCGCGCCACCGTCCTCCTCGAAAACGCCTTCAAGCGCTATTTCTGGAAATCGCTATTCGGCACGAGCCTCGATGGTCTCGCCGTGCAGGCATCCCTCGCCGACGGGCCGGTGCATTTGCGCGATTCAGTGTGCGGCCCGAAGCCTAAGCCGACGCGAAAGAAGACCCGCATTACTCCCGGCCAGCAGAAGTCCGATCTCAACCTGAAGGGCTTCGATGCCGAGGCCATCGCAGCTGCCCGCGCCACGCCAGGCTCTCAGGCGGCGCGTTAGGTTGACAGCGCGCCACTTGATTCTCATCCGGCCCCTTCTTCTCCCCCTCACCGTTTTTGTGATCCTGCTCGCCCCGCTGCACAATGTAGCGCGCGCCGCCGAGCCTCCCGACAACATTGCCGAAGCCCTGAACACCGCTGCGCAATATTGTCGCGACAGTGACGGGCAGCCGAATACGGAGGCAGTGCTCAGTACCGAGGACATCAACAAGGACGGCGGCGAAGATTGGATCGCCGATTACTCCAAGCTCAAATGCGAGGGCTCGGTCAATCCCATGTGTGGCTCGGGCGGATGCGCTCTTGAGATCTATTTCTGGGACGGCGCGGCATCCTGGGACCTCGTCTTCGAAGACCTCGTGCGCAAATTCAGCTTCGGCAAAAAGGCCGGCAAGCCGCTGATGACCGTGATCACCTCAGGCGATCCGTGCAACAAGCCAAGTGCCGAGACTTGCACCTATAAATATCTTCTGGAATCCGACACGGTCGTCCCGGTCGAGTGAGTGCCGTTAGAACGGCGTCGCCGCCGTTGCGAGAAACTCCCGCTCTTCCGGTGTCGAGGAGCGGCCGAGGACGTCATTGCGGTGGGGAAAGCGGCCGAAGCGATCGATCACCGCCTGGTGCCTCAGCGCGAAATCGAGATTGAGCGGATTGCCGAGCGCGGTGAAGAGAGCGACCGACTGCGCCTGGTCCGTCGCGTCCTCGGCATGCTGGAACGGCAGATAGATGAACGCCCGTTGTTGCGGCGGCAACTCGCGGTCGGCGCCATCGGCGATCGCGCGCTTGGCGAGGGATAGCGCCAGCGAATCTGTTGCGAAGCTCTTTCCGTCGCCGCGAAACATATTTCTCGGAAACTGATCGAGCACGATGATCGCGGCGAGATAGCCGCGTGGCGCATCCAGCCAGAATTCCGGCACGCCGTCCTTCAGCTCGTCATAGAGATCGCCGAAGCGCTCCCGGATCGTCGTGTCGACGTCTTTGTCCACGCGATACCAGTCCTTCGGGCCGAGCTCGTCGAACCAGAATTGGATCACATCGTCGATGATCGATGACGCGCTCATCAGCGGCAGAGCATAATGCAGGCGAGCAGATGATGTTAGAGGCTCTAGCCCGCTCCCGCCTTATCGCCGATAGCGGCCTCGATGAGCTGCTTTGCTTCAGGAGATGCCCAATCCGCGGGGCCGACGAGACGGCCGATCTCCTTGCCTGCCTGGTCGATGAGGATCGTGGTTGGCATGCCCACCGTCCTTAAGCTTGCGAACAGCTTGCCGCCGGGATCGGTGTAGAGGGCAAGGTTGGTGGCGCCTGTCTCCTCGAGAAATGTGCGGGCCTTCTCCGGGCCGCCTTTGTCGATATTGACCGCGACCACCTCGAATTTGTCGCCGCCCAGCTCCGTCTGCAGCCTGTCGAGCGCGGGCATCTCCTCCCGGCACGGCACGCACCATGTTGCCCAGATGTTGAGGAGGACGACCTTGCCCTTCCAGTCCGCAAGCGGCTTCGCGCCGCCGTCCGCGGTCGCGAGCGTTATGTCGGGCAGATCCATGGGCTTTGGCCGCACCAGAAAGGCTGCCATCGCGCCCTTGTTCAGTCCGCGTAGCGGGCTGATCGCAACATCCTTAACCGTGCCGATAGGGTCAGGCGCCGTGACGGCATCTTCGGGGCGAGAAGCATTGTCATTGGGGGCGAAACTCAAATATACCGTGACGAAGCCTGCCACCGCCGCCAGTGCGGCGACGATCCAAGCGGTGGCCGGTCTCGTAGCCCCAGCGCGTTTGTTAGGCTTGCTCACGCCTTTCCCGCTCCTCGCTCCCGGCAGGGTCGATCGTTATGACCAACACCATGTGGGGCGGCCGCTTCTCGTCCGGCCCCGCCGCGATCATGGAGGAGATAAATGCCTCCATCGACTTCGACAAGCGCTTGTGGCGTCATGACATTCATGCGTCCAAGGCGCATGTCGCCATGCTCGGCGCGACCGGCATCATTTCCAAGAAGGAATCCGAGCAGATTTCCCGCGGCCTCGACGCTGTCGCCAAGGAGATCGAGAGCGGCCAGCTCGTCTTTTCGCGCGAGCTTGAGGACATCCATCTCAACATCGAGAGCCGGCTGACGGAGCTGATCGGCCCGGTCGCAGGCAAGCTGCACACGGCGCGCTCGCGCAACGATCAGGTCGCGACCGACTTCCGTTTATATGTGCGCGATGAGATCGCCGGCATCGAGCAGGGCTTGGCGGCATTGCAGGCGGCGCTCGCCGAGCAAGCGCTCGTCCATGCCGACACCGTCATGCCCGGCTTTACGCATCTGCAGAGCGCGCAGCCCATCACCTTCGGCCATCATTGCCTTGCCTATGTCGAGATGCTCGCGCGCGACCGCGGCCGCTTCTTCGACGCGGCGAAGCGGCTGAACGAATGTCCTTTAGGATCGGCGGCATTGGCCGGCACGAGTTTTCCGATCGATCGCGACCAGACCGCGGACGCGCTCGGCTTTAACCGCCCGACGGCGAACTCACTCGACGCCGTTTCCGACCGCGACTTCGCGCTCGAGACGCTTGCCGCTGCATCCATCACGGCCATGCATCTCTCCCGGCTCGCCGAGGAGATGGTGCTCTGGACCACGCCGCAATTCGGCTTTGCGCGCCTCTCCGACCGCTTCACGACCGGCTCCTCGATCATGCCGCAGAAGCGCAATCCGGATGCCGCCGAGCTCGTGCGCGCAAAGACCGGCCGCATCGCCGGCGCCTTCCAGTCGCTCCTGATGGTGATGAAGGGGCTGCCCCTCGCCTACGCCAAGGACATGCAGGAGGACAAGGAGCCCCTGTTCGACGCGATTGACGCGCTGAAGCTCGGCATCGGGGCCATGATCGGCATGGTGCAGGACCTGGAGCCCGACGCCGAGGCCATGGCAAAGGCCGCGGGCGGCGCTCATGCCACCGCCACCGATCTCGCGGACTGGCTCGTGCGGACCTTGAAGATGCCCTTCCGCGACGCCCACCACGTCACCGGGCGAATCGTTGCGCTCGCTGATAAAAAGGGCTGCGGGCTTGCCGATCTCACCCTCGCCGACCTCCAATCCATCGAGGCGCGAATCGATAAATCCGCCTTTTCCGTCCTCGATCCGGCCAGTTCGGTCAAAAGTCGGACAAGTTATGGCGGTACAGCTCCTGCCAATGTCAGGCGGGAGGCCAAGCGCTGGATAAAGCGTTTGGAGAAGGACGCCTGATCGCGATAAAAGGGTTAAAAGGCCTGTCAGAAGGCCTGCAAGGGGCACGACCAATGGGAAGCGTTTTACGCGTCCTGCTGATATTTGCGCTTATGCTCACCGTCGGCCTAAGCGCCTGCGGCCGCCGTGGCTCGCTCGAGCGGCCGAAACCGTCTTATCCGGAAACCCAGGCCGATCCCTCCACCAAGATGCAGAAGGTGCCGGCCCGCAGTCTCTGGATCGACCGCCTGATTCAATAAGGCTCGCGAAGCAAGAAGATGCACCACTTCGCCTATCGGCGGGGCGTGCTCCACGCCGAAGAGGTCAATGTCGCCGACCTCGCCGCCGCGGTGGGCACCCCGTTCTATTGCTATTCCACCGCCACGCTCGAGCGCCATTACACCGTGTTCGCCGAAGCCTTCGCCGCGAGCGACGTGCTCGTCTGTTATTCGGTGAAGGCGAATTCCAACCTCGCTGTCTTGTCGACCTTGGCGCACTTGGGCGCAGGCATGGACGTGGTCTCCGAAGGCGAACTGCGCCGTGCGCTTGCCGTTGGCGTTCCGCCCGCGAAGATCGTCTTCTCTGGCGTCGGCAAGACCCGCACGGAAATGTCCTATGCGCTCGATCAGGGCATCTTTGCCTTCAACGTGGAGTCCGAGCCAGAGCTTCGCGCGCTGAGCGAGGTTGCCGCCTCGCGCGGACTGCCCGCGCGCGTCGCCTTCCGCGTCAATCCTGATGTCGACGCGAAGACCCATCACAAGATCGCGACCGGCAAGGCGGAGAACAAGTTCGGCATTCCGTTCGCTCAGGCGCTGCCGCTCTATGAGATCGCGCGCGACCTGCCCAATATCGAGCCGCACGGGCTGCACATGCATATTGGCAGCCAGATCACCGACCTCGATCCGTTCCGCAACGCATTTGCCTTGCTGCATGAGCTGGTCGGCACCTTGCGCGGTGCCGGCTTTGCGATCGACTTCGTCAATCTCGGCGGCGGCCTCGGCATCCCCTATCGCCACGACACGCCCGATCCGCCGCTGCCGAAGGAATACGCGGAGATCGTGCGCAAGGAGGTCGGCGGCCTTGGGCTGAGGCTCCTGTTCGAGCCCGGCCGTCTCATCGCCGGCAATGCCGGCATCCTCGTCACGCGTGTGATCTACGTGAAATATGGAGCGGCGCGGAACTTCACGATCGTCGACGCTGCGATGAACGACCTGATCCGCCCGACGCTCTACGAGGCCTATCACGAGATCATGCCGGTCGAGGAGCCGAAGCCCGGCACGCCCACGATCGCGACCGACGTGGTCGGACCGGTCTGCGAGACCGGCGACTATCTCGCGCTGAACCGCGAGCTTCCAAAGCTTGCGGAGAATGACCTCCTCGCCGTCATGACCGCGGGCGCCTACGGTGCCGTCCTTGCCTCTCAGTACAATTCGCGGCCCCTCGTGCCCGAAGTGTTGGTGAGCGGAGCAAAATACGCTGTCACACGGCCGCGCCCGAGCTATGATGACCTGCTCGCGGCAGAAGAAATGCCGGACTGGCTGGAGCGGTCGGACTCTTAGGCGATAGCCTCCAATTCGCCCGCATCAGTCCCCACATTTGGGCCTGAACCCTGCTGTGCTAAGCATGGACGATGATGCGCTCACGACCCGGCCGCAAACCGGCCGCAACCGACAAAACCCCAGAGACGTCCGGCCTCGCCCGCGACCTTGAATGGCGCGTGCGGCTGAGCTTCCTCGCGCTTGTCGGCGAGCGCGTCTGGGAAGCCTTGCTCTGGCCGTTCCTCGTCCTCGCCGCCTTCCTCGTCATCGCTCTTCTGGACGGCTTCAGCCTTCTGCCGGCGCTGGCCCACCGCGTCGTCCTCGGCGCTTTCGGGATTGCGCTCTTGGCGTCGTTCCTGCCCCTTCTTCGCATCACCCTACCGACCCGCGTGGAAGCTTTGCGCCGTCTCGAGCGCCATGCCGAGGTGAAGCATCGCCCCGCCTCCTCCTACGAGGATCAGCTCGGCGCGCCGGTAACCAAGGAAACTGCCTTCCTCTGGGCGACCCATCGCGAGCGCCTCTCGCGCCTCATCGCCAAACTGAAGCCGCGCATGCCCGAGCCGCGCACCGACCGCAAGGATCCCTACGCGGTCCGCGCCGCGCTGCTGCTTTGCCTGATCGCGGCCTTCCTCGCCGCCGGCGCCAGCGGCTGGGACCGCCTCTTGCGCGCCTTCAACCCCGGCGCCGTGGCGGGCCCTTCCCTGTTGCGGCTCGACGCGTGGGTGACGCCGCCCGTCTATACCGGCATGCCGCCCATCGTCCTCGCCGACGGCAGCGATAGCGCCGGCGAAGGTGCCGAGACGTTCCGCGCCATGTCGGTGCCGGAGCGCAGCGATCTGATCGTGCGTGCGCACGCGCCCGGCGGCGAGGCCGTGAGCCTTGTCACCGCGAACGCCGAAGGCACCGAGACGAAGTCGATCGAGCCCAAGAAGAAGGGCAAGGACGACCTGATCGAGTTCCAGGTTCCCGTCATGACGCCGAGCAGCGCCGAGGTGACGGTGGACGGTCATACGGTCGCGAAATGGCGCTTCGACCTCATCGACGACCGTTCTCCGCGCATTGCGCTTCTGTCCAATCCCAACCAGACCCCGCGCGGCGCACTTCGTCTCGTCTTCAGCGCCGAGGACGATTACGGCGTCGCCAGCGCCGAGGGCCGCTTCGAATTGGTGGACGGCCAGGATCCCGGCGCGCTCGCCAAGCCGGCGGCGGATGCCGGCGAGGCGGCGAAGGACGATCCCCTACTGCAGCCGCCAACGATGCCACTGCAACTTCCGCGCAGCAACGCAAAGCGCGTCGAGGGCACCTCGTCGCAAGACCTGACCGCGCATCCCTGGGCCGGACTGCAGGTGCGCATGACGCTCATCGCTCGCGATCAGGCCGGACAGACCGGCGCGAGCGAGCCTTATGTGTTCGCCCTGCCGGAGCGGAAATTCACCAAGCCTCTCGCCAAGGCCGTGATCGAGCAGCGCAAGAAGCTCGTGCGCGAGCCGGACAACGCGGCCGACGTTGCCGCCGCCCTCGATGCTCTGACGATCGGCGACGAGAAGGTCATCGACGACAGCGTTGTCTACCTCTCCATGCGCAATGCCTATTGGCGCCTGAACACCGACACGTCGCGCAAGAGCCTCGGCAGCGTCGTCGAGCAGCTCTGGAACATCGCGCTCCGCATTGAGGACGGCGATTTGCCCGAAGCCGAGCGCGCGTTGAAAGAGGCGCAGGAAGATCTGATGGAGGCGCTGAAGGAGAACGCCTCGCCCGAGAAGATCAAGGAGCTCGTCGAGGAACTGCGCGCCGCGCTCAACAAATATCTGGAGAGCCTTGCCGCCAAGGAACAACGCGAGGGCAAGCCGCCCTCGACCGATACGGCGCAGCAGCCGCAAGACCAGTCCGTGTCCGACAAGGACCTCGATAAAATGCTGAAGAATATCGAGGACCTCGCCAAGTCCGGCTCCAAGGACCTCGCGCAGCAGATGCTCGCGGAGCTCAAGGACATCCTCGACCGCATCCAGACCGGTCAGGCGCCCGAGACCGCCGAGCAGGAACGCGCCGAGGAAATGATGAAGGACCTGAAAGAGGTCATCGACGATCAGCAGAAGCTGATGGACGACACCTTCGAGGCGAACCGCGAGGAGGCTGGTCCGCAGAGCCAGCAATTCGAGGTAAGCCCTCCAGGCCAGCCCATGGACTTCCCCGGCATGGGCATGGCGCCCCTGTTCGAAAGCGAGGACGGCAAGCCGCGCGCCGGCGAAGGCGGCGAGCAAGCGCTGACCGACGAGGGCAATCCCGGCGGCCAGGGTCAGGGCAAGCAAGGGAAGCAGCTCGGCGGCAAGCAGGAGGGCGGCCAGAACTCACAGCTCGGCGAGCGCCAGCAGTCGCTGCAGGAAAAGCTACAGACTTTGATAGACCGCTTTCGCCAGGAAGGCGGCGAAGCGCCGGAGCAATTCGAGGACGCCGGCGAGGCCATGGGCGACGCCAAGGAATCCTTGGGCGAATCCAACCTGGACAAGGCGACTCAGGACCAGAGTCTCGCGCTCGATCGCTTGAAGAAGGGCGCCGAGCAACTCGCGCAGCAGATGCAGGAGGGCGGCGAGCAGCAGACCGGCCAGGGCCGTGGCAATAACGGTAAGGACCCCTTGGGCCGGCCGGACCGCAGCAACCGCCCCGACCTCGGCCTCTCGGTCAAGGTGCCGGATGAAATCGACATTCAGCGCGCCCGCGAGGTGCTCGACGAGCTGCGCCGCAGGCTCGGCGACCCGTCGCGCCCCAATCTC
>DASQLK010000126.1:0-3381 GCA_035630055.1 Methyloceanibacter sp.
CGAGGAGCCAATTCTTCCAATCCATCTTGACGAGATACTGCGCCAGCGCGTCGGCCAGCATGTAACGGTCTGGAACGATGTGCATGACATTGCTGCGGCAGTCTTCCTGGCGCAGGGAGACATCCGTCGCACGCACGTTGAAAAGCATGATGTCCTTGCCGCGCGCATAATCCGACAGCTTGAGCAGCGTCTCCGCGGAGGCGTCGGCGATGATGTAGTTGTGTCCGCTCTGATAAAGCTTCTCCAGCGCCGCGACGGCCTTCTCCGAGGAGATCCGGTTTGCCACGCCGAGCGAATAGAGGTGGCCCATGAACTGGCCGCCGGCATTGTTCTCGCCGAGGCCCTGGCGCGCGCCGGCGATGCCGGCATCACGCGGTTCCATGTCGAGGCGCGATGCCGGAGCGGGGCGCTCCACCGCCTCGCGCAGATAGCCAATCCTCACGGGACGCAACTCGCCGCTCATACCGGGCAGGGGCGCCGCCGGCGCAGCCTCGGCGCGCGCATCACCGGCCTCGGCACGGGATCCTGCGAAAATGGACAGGCCGACGGCGACATAGACCGACGCGGCGGCCGCTTGGCACGCAAGGCGGCGCCAGCTATTTTTCGGCCGATCGTGAATGGAATGATGCATGGCCAAGGCCCAATCCTCCTTCTCCGATCGCAAAAAACCGGCCGACAGGGCGGTTTTCGGCCCTGGGAGACGCGAGGGCCAATGGTAGCGACAAAGAAAGCGGCATTGCAAGATGGCAAACGCGTCGGGATGAAGTGGCAGAAGAAAGTGCTAAAGGCATCCGAATTCGATCGCTTGCCTAGCCGACCTAACAACTCCCACCTAAGCTCGCTTGGAAACGAGGGAAAGGACACAACGTGCGTTATTGGGTTCATTTGGTATTGATTGGCGCCGCTCTCGCGGCCGGTCCCGGAGCAAGCGCTGAAGACGCGCCGCCGGCGCAGAAATGCGAGCGGGCCGAGATTAATCCCGTTACCGGACACACATTCTGCGTCAAGCCGCTCGGCGCGCCCGTCGAGGCGGCACCGAAGGCCTGGCTCAAACCGTGCGACGAAGCGAGCGCGGCTGACGAGAAGGCCAAGCCGGGCGAGCCATGGACCTTCCGGCCCAATTGCGCCGACGCCGGGGACCAAGGCTGAGCCAGCGACATGTGGAAAACTCGGACGGCGGGCAAGCTAATTTAAAGATTCGGTGCCTATCGTGCGCGCATGGAATTCTCGACAGGCGCCTCGCTTCGCTACGGGTGGGAAACGTTCAAGACGCGTCCCGGCTTCTTCATTGGAGCCACCGTCGTCATCATCCTGGTGTCGGGCGCGGTGAGCGTGCTGACGGGCGGCATCGATGCGGCGATAACTGGCTCGGTGGATGAGCCCAGCCTTATCGGCAGCCTCCTCAACACGGCGCTCGGCATTCTTGTCAGCATGGGCGCTACCGCGTTCTATCTAAAAGCGCATGACGACACTGGCGGCGTGACGCTCTCCTCGCTCTGGCACCCGCGGCCATTCTGGAAATATCTCCTCGCATCGTTCCTTCTCGGCATCACCATCGCGATCGGCTTTGTCTTGCTGATCGTTCCCGGCATCATCTTCACGCTGATGTTCTTGTTCACGACCTTCATCGTCGTTGACCGGGAGTTGGGCCCGATCGACGCCATGAAAGAGAGCCACCGGATTACGCGCGGCCACAAATGGCCGCTGCTCGGTTTTCTCGTTTTGCTGATGCTGATCAATCTGGCAGGCCTGATGGCCCTTGTCGTCGGTCTGCTGGTGACGATCCCGGTGACGTCACTCGCCTTCACCCACGCCTACCGCGTGCTTGGGGGCCGCGCAGCGTCCGACGCGGCGATGCCGATGTCGGCTGCGGTCTAAAAACCGAAACAACGCAAATTGAAAAGGCGGCGATCTGTGCTAGCTGGTTATTCCGCCGGGATGAGCTCGGGCTCGTTCTCGGCGGGCTTCTTCGGCACGTTGCGCGGGTTGCGGTAGATGAAGGGTGTCGGCGGCTGCGCCGCTTCAGCCCGAGCCAGAGCCACCATCTCCCCGTGATAGGGCGACAGCGCGCAGGCCGGATCGGTGTTGCGCGGATCGCCAGAGATCGCCATCGCCTGGCAACGGCAACCGCCGAAGTCGATGTCCTTGAAGGCGCAGGAGCGGCAGGGCTCCTTCATCCACTCGGTGCCGCGGAAGGCATTGAAGGCGCTGCCGTTGAGCCAGATGTCGAGCAGCGGACGGTCGGCGACGTTATCGAACTGCAGGCTCGGGATGGTCTCGGCTGCGTGGCAGGGCAACACCTTGCCCGCCGGCGTGATGTTCATGAAGCCTTTGCCCCAGCCGCCCATGCAGGGCTTCGGCCGCTTCGCGTAGTAATCCGGCACGACCATGTCGATCGTCAGAACGCCTTTCAGGCGCTCGCGCTCGCGCTCGACGAGCTCGATGCTCTCGATGGTCTGCTCGTAGGTCGGGATCAGGGCTGCGCGGTTGAGATAGGCCCAGCCGTAATATTGCACATGGGCGATCTCCAGCCGCTGCGCGCCGAGCTCCAGCGCAAGCTCGATATAGCGGCCGACATTATGGATGTTCTGGCGGTGGATCGGCGCGTTGATCGTGAGCGGCATGCCCATTTCGGTGACCCATTTCGCCACCTCGAGCTTCTTCGCGGTCGCTCCCGGATAGCCGCCGATGCGCTCCGCGTTTTCCGGATCGACGTCCTGGAACGAGATCTGCACGTGATCGAGGCCGCGCTTGCGCAGCTCCTCGAGCCGGTCGCGCTTCAAGGTCACGGCCGCGGTGATGAGGTTGCTGTAGAGACCCGCATCGGCCGCGGCGGAGACGATCTCTTCGAGGTCTTTACGCGCGCAAGGCTCGCCGCCGGAGAGATGGATTTGCAGGATGCCCATCTCGCCCGCCTGCTTCATCACCGAGACCCATTGCTCGGTCGTCAGCTCGCGGTTCACGCGCTCCAGCTCGAGCGGGTTGGAGCAGTATGAGCATTGCAGCGGACACCGATGAGTGAGCTCGGCGAGGAGGCCCACCGGCGCGCGTGCGCACATCAGCTCGCTTTCGCCGCTCACGCCTGACGTCGGCTCGTCATCGACCACCAGCGTATCGAAATGTCCGAGGGTGTTCGTCTTGGTCGGGCTCATTCCTTGATATATCCCTTGTCGGCGAGGCCCTGGAGCAGCTCCAGCACGTCCTTTTGGATGACGTCCACGGGAGCG
Organism: Methyloceanibacter sp.; assembly: GCA_035630055.1. Classification (GTDB taxonomy): domain Bacteria; phylum Pseudomonadota; class Alphaproteobacteria; order Rhizobiales; family Methyloligellaceae; genus Methyloceanibacter. The sequence goes on from DASQLK010000126.1 coordinate 3,228, forward strand.
GCGTATTCCTGAGCGAGCGACGCGGCGATATCCTCCACGGTTCGTTGGCCGTCACAAAGCTTCAGCACCGCGACGGCGGTTTGGTCCGGCGTCAGAATCCGCTCCGGCGCCAGAAGGACCCATCGCCCCCGCCCCGCGTCGTGGCGGAGCTTCA
>DASQLK010000127.1:0-6797 GCA_035630055.1 Methyloceanibacter sp.
TACGCAGATCGGCGATGGTGTCGTCGGCCTCTTGCAGCAGGCCGCGGCAGCGTTCGGCTAACGGCCCGACTTCTTCACCGCAAAACCAGCTTTATCTCCAGCCGGCTGCTCCTCGGTGCCGAGCGCATCGGCAAGCCGCGCGGCGGCGCTGCCCGGCTTGAGCGGCTTCTGCTGGCTCGCATCCGGCGCCCAGCCGGTCAGGTAGACAATCTCGAAGGTCGCCAGGATCTTGCCGTCAGCAGTGCCGTAGCGCTCACGATAGATCTCCTCGGCGCGGGCGAGAACCCGGCGGGGCAGGGGCGCCTTGCGCCGCGACAGCAGAACGTTGCCGCCGCCCAGAACTCTAATCTCGCGCATCAGCGCCTGCGGCGAAGGATAGGATAGTGTCAGGCAATCCGCGTCGGCGACGGGCAGCGCGAAGCCGGCGCGCTGCAACAGCGCGCCATAGTCGCGAACGTCTGCGAACGGGGCCACGCGCGGGCTAGCTCCACCTTCGCTCTCAACCTCAGCCGTGAGCAGCGCTTCGCGCAATTCAATGAGCGACCTTGCGCCTAGCAGCGCCGCCATGAACAAGCCGTCGGGGCGCAGCGCGCGACGGATTTGAATGAGGCAGCCGGGGAGATCGTTCACGCGATGCAGCGCCAGGCCGGACACGACGAGATCGAGACTTGCGTCCCGGAAGGGCAGCAGATCTTCGTCGCAAACGAGCGCGGGCCGAGGACATAGCGTTGCAAGCGCGGGAACGCTTTCGGCATAGATCACGCGGACGACCGAGGGGAGCTTCGCGATGCCGCGGCCGAGGCTGCCGGCATAGGCGCCGAGATCCAATGCGGTCGGGAAATCGCGCAAGATCGCGGCAAGCCGCTCGGGAATCTCAGTCGCGACGTGGGAGAGGAGAAAATCGTGCGCGGAGACCAAAGGCGCGAAACGCGTCCGGCGCGCGCGCAGGAGCTTGCGGTCGAATAAAAGCCGATCGTCGCTCATGCGGCCCCTTTCATGGCGCCTTCTCCGATCCTGCCCCGGCAAGGTATGATGGCGAATGTCGCTCAGCCAGCCGGTTCGCCTCGTCGTTCCTGATAGGCCATCGAGCCGGTTTCGGCACCTGCGGCGCGTCGCCCGGTCTTGCGCCGATCTCCTTCTGCCTCCCGTCTGTATCGTTTGCCGCGATCGGATCGAAGGTCATGGCCTATTGTGCGCCGGTTGCTGGTCCAAGATCGATTTCATCGCACCGCCGCTCTGTGACCGGCTCGGCATCCCGCTTCCTTACGATGCCGGGACACCCAGCCTGTCGGCTGCCGCGATCGCAAACCCTCCGGTCTATGACCGGGCGCGCGCCGTGGGACGCTATGATGGCGTGATGCGCGATCTGATCCAGAATTTCAAATATCGCGATCGCCATGAGGGCGTGCCGATGTTCGGCCGCTGGCTCGCCCATGCGGGCGCCGAGATTCTGCGCGACGCGGATCTCATCCTGCCCGTTCCGCTCTACGCATCACGGCTCTGGACGCGGCGGTTCAATCAGTCAGCGCTGCTTGCGCAAGGAGTGGCGAGACTGACCGGCGTGCCGCTCGACTGTTTCGTGTTGCAGCGGGTACGGCGGACGGCGAGCCAAGTCGGCCTCAGCGCGCAGCAGCGGCAGCGCAATGTTGCCGGAGCCTTCAAGGTCAATCCCAAGAAACTCGCGCAGCTGCGCGGCAAGCGCGTCATCGTTATCGACGACGTGGTCACGACGGGCGCCACGGCGGAGGCCTGTGCGCGGGTGCTGAAAAGAGCCGGATCGAGCCGCGTCGATGTCCTCGCGCTCGCGCGCGCCGTCGAGCAGGCGGCTTCGGTGCTCTAGCCTTGCAACTCTTGCCCCGGCAGCCCAGTTAACCTGACTGGATTCAAGCCTCAGAGCCGGAAATGCCCCGTATTCTTCTCTACACGACCGAATGGTGCGGCTATTGCCGCGCCGCAAAGCACCTCCTGCGGACCAAGGGTCACGCGTTCGAAGAAATCCTGGTCGACGCCGATCCGCCAAAACGGGCCGAGATGGTGCAGCGGGCGGGCGGCATGCGGACCGTGCCGCAGATTTTCATCGATGGCAGCCATGTCGGCGGTTACACCGACTTGGCTGAGCTCAATCGGCAGGGAAGGCTGGACGCTTGGCTCGCGAGCGAACCGGAGACGGCCAAGTCCGAATGACGACCGATCTCGAAGCCGGGCGCTTCCGCGTCGCGCTCGTGCAACTGTGTTGCGGCCGCGCGGTCGCGCCCAATCTCGACATGGCGGAAGGGCTGATCAGGCGCGCGTCTGCGGGAGGCGCCGATTACGTGCAGACTCCGGAAAACACGTCGTTCATGGAGCTCGAGGCCGAGCGCGTGGCGTCCCTCGTGCAGAGCGAGGATGACAGTGAGCCGCTCGCGCGGTTCCGTGATCTCGCCAAGGAGCTCGGCATTTGGCTGCATATCGGCTCGCTCGCGACGCGGATCGACGATACGCGCATCGCCAACCGCTCCTATCTCATCGGTCCGGACGGTGAGATCGCCGCGCGCTACGACAAGCTGCACATGTTCGATGTCGATCTGCCGAATGGCGAGACCTATCGCGAATCGCAGAACTATCGGGCGGGCGAGAAGGCGGTGGTGGTGGAGCTGCCCCTCGGGCGCCTTGGCCTCAGCATTTGCTACGATCTGCGCTTCCCGGCGCTCTACCGGGCGCTAGCCACCGCAGGAGCCGACCTCATCGCCATTCCATCCGCTTTCTCGAAGCAAACGGGCGCGGCGCATTGGCGCGTCCTGGTGCGGGCCCGCGCGATCGAGACAGGCGCCTTCGTGCTCGCGGCCACGCAAGGCGGAACGCATGAAAATGGCCGTCAGACCTTTGGTCACAGCATCATTGTGTCGCCCTGGGGCGAGGTGCTGGCGGAGGCGGGAGAGGATCCGACGGTGATTTTCGCCGATATCGACCTGGCCGAAAGCGCGGCTGCACGGGCGCGCATTCCGGCGCTGCGCCACGGTCGCGACATCGATGTCGAGGTTGTGCGGATAGGTGAGGCGCGGAGAACGCGTGTATCGGGGAAAAGCCGCACGCGGTAAGGTCTTGTTGGGACCCCAGTGCTACAAGTTAACGCGGTGCCCTGTTGCCGCCTTGAAGCGTTTATAGTTGTGAGGCGCCGGGTCTTTGGTTCGCGTCATCCCAGGGAAAGAACTCATGCGCCTTTTTGCACTACCTCGCTCTGTCAGGCTTCACAAAGGGCTCCTCAGCGGCCTGATTTTGGGTGCGATGCTCGCATTTTCCGGGGTCGTCCACGCCGAACCATCCTCGCAGCCGCAGCCGGTCTATCCGGAAGGGCCCCCGCCGGGGATCGCAGTTCAGCAGACCCAGCCCGAAACGAACGCTGCCGCGGAAAGCGATGCGGACCCTGCCGGCGCGCCGCAGGACGATGCCGCCTCGAGCGAGGCTTCGGTCCCCCCGGCTGCTCCCAAGCCGCAGATCGTCGTCGACGTGGCGAAGGACCAGCAGCACATGACGGTGTTCGTGGATGGGGTCGAGCGCTACAGCTGGCCGGTCTCGACGGGTATCGCCGGCTACTCCACGCCGTCGGGAAGCTATCAAGTCAGCTCGATGAACGAGATCTGGTACAGCAAGCAGTGGGACAACGCGCCCATGCCGCATGCCGTCTTCTTCACGAAGAGGGGCCATGCCATCCACGGCACGAATGAGGTCAAGCGGCTCGGCACCGCAGCCAGCCATGGCTGTGTCCGGCTTTCGCCCAAGAACGCCAAGACGCTCTACACCCTCGTCAAGGAAACCGGGATGGAGAACGTGAAGGTGGTCCTGAGCGGCGAAACGCCAGGGGGCGAATCGCAGGTGGCTTCCACGCAAGGCGATGAGGGCGGCGTGCAGGGCTGGACCTATCCCAATTATCAGTGGGAAAACCGCTGGAACGACCGCCGCTGGAAGCGCCGGTGGCGCGCACAGCCTTATGGCGTGGGTCCGCAGGGCTATAACCAGCCGCGCTATAAGCAGCCGCGGGGCCAGCAGCAGCAGCGCCGCTTCTTCCGCCCGTACGGCTACTAGGCTCGGAGCGCAGTGAGGAAGTAGTTGACGTCGGTGTCGGACGAGAGCCGCCACGCGTCGACGATCGGGTTGTAGATCATTCCAGTGGTGTCGTGCGGTTCGAGCCCGGCACCAGCAAGCGCGACTGCCAGTTCCTTCGGCTTGACGAAGCGCTCCCATTGATGCGTCCCGGCCGGGATCCAGCGCAGGACGAGTTCGGCACCGACGATGGCGAGCGCGTAGGCCTTCAAGGTGCGATTCAGGGTCGAGAGGATCATGAGGCCGCCGGGCCGCACCAGGGGCGCAATCGCCTTGAGGAAGGCGGGCACGTCCGGCACATGTTCGACCACCTCCAAAACGAGCACGGCGTCAAAGGTCACCCCTTCCGCAGCGAGATCCTCGGCGGTCGCGGCAGCGTAGCGGATGGCGAGGCCGGCGCCCTCGGCATGAAGCCTGGCGGCGGCGATGCTATCGGCCGCTGGGTCGATACCCGTGACCGTGGCGCCGAGCCGGGCGAGCGGTTCGCAGACAAGGCCGCCGCCGCAGCCGATATCGAGGATTTCGAGGCCAGAGAGGCTTAAAGCGGCTTTCGCGTCGCGGTCGAAGCGGCGGCAAAGCTGATCGCGGATATAAGTGAGCCGGACCGGGTTGATGCGATGCAGCGGCTTGAAAGGGCCGTTCGCGTCCCACCATTCGCCCGCCAAGGCCTCAAAGCGGCGGACCTCGGCGGCGTCGAGGGTGGTGCTGTCAGTGGCGGAGACCATGGGTCATAGGTCTCTTTCCGCCCCCGCCCTGTCAAGCAAGGCTTCCCGCGGGTCCCATGTTGCGGCGCTCCCTCCCAGTCATTATGAAAAGACGGACCGGCCGGCCCCTTGGGGCCGGCTCTCTTATTGCTGGGGATAGTCCAGGCGCCGCTAGACGCGGCTGCCACGCTCCAGCCGGGTGAGGACATGGCCCTTCTGGTGCTAAAATTCGGCGGCACGTCGGTCGCCGATCTGGAGCGTATCCGCAACGCCGCGGCGCACGTTAAGCGCGAGGTCGATGCCGGCCACGCCTGTGCGGTCGTGGTGTCGGCGATGGCCGGCCAGACCAACCAGCTCGTTGGCTGGGTCGAAGAGGCGTGGGGTTTCGAGGAGCAGCGCAAGCAGAACGGCGAGGAAGCCTCCGCACATTATGACGGGCGCGAATACGACGCCGTGGTCTCGTCCGGCGAGCAGGTCACATCGGGGCTTCTTGCCATCGTGCTGCAAGCAATGGGCGTGAATGCGCGGTCCTGGCAGGGCTGGCAGATTCCGCTGCGCACCGACGGTGCGCATCGTTCCGCGCGGATCATGGGGGTCGAGGTGGATGCGCTCAAGGCGCGCCTCAATGCCGGCGAGGTTGCAGTCGTCGCCGGCTTCCAGGGGATCGCGCCGGAGAATCGCATCTCGACCCTCGGACGCGGCGGCTCCGACACGAGCGCGGTGGCCCTGGCCGCTGCGCTGCAAGCGGAGCGTTGCGACATCTATACGGACGTCGACGGGGTCTATACGACCGACCCCAAGATCGTGCCTAGAGCGCATCGGCTCGACCGCATCTCCTACGAGGAAATGCTGGAAATGGCGTCGCTCGGCGCCAAGGTGCTGCAGACGCGCTCGGTGGAGCTTGCCATGCAGCGCGGCGTGCGCGTGCTCGTACGCTCGAGCTTCGACCATCCGGGCCAGGATGGGATGGCGCCGGATCGTGGCGTCGAGGGATTGGGAACACTGGTTTGCCATGAGGATGAGATCGTGGAGCAAAATGTCGTCAGCGGAATCGCCTACGCGCGGGACGAGTCCAAGGTCACCCTTTTGAAGATCGCCGATAAGCCCGGCGTCGCCGCGCAAGTCTTCGGACCTCTGGCCGATGCCAGCATCAATGTCGACATGATCGTGCAGAACGTGTCGGAGGACGGATTTACCGACCTCACCTTCACCGTGCAGGGCTCTGATCTGGAGCGCGCGCTGGAGGTCTTGCGCAAAGCCAAGGAACGTATCGGGTATTTCGACTTGCGGGGTTCGACGGACATCGCCAAGGTATCGGCGATTGGGGTCGGCATGCGCAGTCATGCCGGCGTAGCCGCGCAGATGTTCAGCGCACTTGCCGAAAAGGGCATCAATATCGAGGCCATCTCGACCTCGGAGATCAAAATCAGCGTCCTGATCGATGCGGCTTACGCCGAGCTTGCCGTGAGAACGCTGCACTCCCTATTCGGTTTGGACAGCCGCGAGCGGCCTTAGGCGGCTAGTCTAATCCCAACGTGAAGCTTAATCAGCGCAGAAAGCCGCTGGCGAGGATCGGTGCCAATGCCCACCCCGGTTGGCGCGCCACGACAATTACTCCGCCGCCTCCGCGAGGTCATGGCGAGCGGAGAGAGCGTCCAGCTGCGCCTGGACCGGGTCGTGGTCCTGATCGCCTCCAACATGGTCGCGGAAGTGTGCTCGCTCTATTTGCGCCGGCGCGACGGTTCGCTCGAGCTGTTCGCCACGGAAGGCCTGAAGCATGAGGCCGTCCACAACACCCATCTGAAGCCCGGCGAAGGCCTCGTCGGCCTGATCGCAGCGCAGGCGGAGCCGTTGCAGTTCGCAGAGGCGCAGGACCATCCTGCGTTCTCCTACCGGCCGGAGACGGGCGAGGAAATCTATCACTCGTTCCTCGGCGTGCCGATCCTGCGCGGCGGTGACACCGTGGGCGTGCTTACGGTGCAGAACCGCACGCCCCGCCATTACACCGATGAA
>DASQLK010000128.1:0-3806 GCA_035630055.1 Methyloceanibacter sp.
CGCTCCGGCGTCGCGCCTCGACATGGAACCGCGTGATGCGGGCATCGCCGGCGCGCGCCAGGGCCTCGGCGAGAACAATGCCGGCGGCCAGTTCATGGGCCACCTCTATTCGCTCGGCGTGGCAAACGGGATCTCCTCGGAGAAGGCCGTCGCGGCGCTGGAGAAGCTTTATCAGAGCGGACACAACTACATCATCGCCGACGCGTCCGCGGAGACGCTGCTCAAGCTGTCGGATTATGCGCGCGGCAAGGACATCATGCTCTTCAACGTACGTGCCATGGATGTCTCCCTGCGCCAGGAAGACTGCCGCAGCAATGTCATGCACATCGTTCCAGACCGTTACATGCTGGCCGACGCGCTGGCGCAGTATCTCGTCAAGATGGATTGGAAGAATTGGCTCCTCGTGCATGGCTCCATGCCCGACGACCTCGCTTATCTCGAAGCCGTGCAGCGGGCGGCCGGTCGCTTCGGCGCGAACGTCGTCGATGTGCGGGAGTATCAGGACATCTCCGGCGGCCGCCGCGACGATGTCGGAACGATCCCGCCGAGCACGTCCAGCAAGGACGCGGCGGACTATGACGTCATCGTCGTCGCCGACGAAGCGCAACTCTTCGGTCCGCAAATTCCTTATCGCGGCGGCGCCAAGCCGCGCGTCGTCGCTGGAACCACGGGCCTCGTCGCAACGACCTGGAGCCGAGGGCACGAAAAATGGGGCGCGACCCAGGCCAACAACAATTTCGAGAAGGACAATCGGCGGTTGATGCTGCCGATCGACTATCAGGCCTATGTCGCGACCCGGGCCATCGGCGAGGCCGTCACCCGCAACGCCAACGCGGATTTCAAGACGGTCGCCAAGTTCATCCATAGCGACAAGCTGCAACTCGCGCCTTTCAAGGGCATCAAGCAGCAGTTTCGCCCCTGGGACGGGCAGTTCCGTCAGCCGATCTTAATCGCGACGGAGAAAGTGCCGGTGTCCGTCTCGCCGCAACGCGGATTTCCGCATGCCTCGCATCCGGAAATCGAGGTCGACACGCTCGGCATCGACGAGCCTGAAAGCAAATGCCGGATGGAAACGACCGCGGCGGCAGCGCCAGGCTAGCCTTTAGCGGTCTGCCGCACGCGGCTCCACGGGCTTGCCGTGCGCATCGAGCACCGGAACGTTGAACGCGAGCAGGATTTGATCGATCTCGTCGCGGCTTTCCTCGATGACCTTATTGATCTGGTGCTTCCATTGCGGCTCGTTCGGCCGCACGCCCATGGTGATCGCGTAAATCGGGCTCGGTCCCGCCTGCTCCTTGATGAGCGGCACCATGTTCAGCGGCTTCGGCGACCGTTGCGCCGCGTAGCCACCCACCGGTCCCCATAGCAACGCAGCGTCGAGCGTGCCCGCGGCAACCTCGTCGATCATCGCATCCGCCCCGCTGGTGGAGCTCCCGCGCCCGACCTCGAAAGGCTTCGCGCTCGCCGTCAATCCGTTCATGGCGAGCATGCTCGCCGGCGGCGTGCGCGCCACAAGGCCGATGCGTTTGTTCTTGAGACGCGGATCCTTGAGGGAGTCGAGTCCCGCAAGCGAAGCATCGTCCGCGCGATAGATGAGGACGTAGCTCGTGTAATAGTAAGGGTTTGTGTCCTCGACCAAGTCACTGCCTTGCGCATAGCCCATGACCAAGTCGCAGGCGTTGTCGCCCATCGGATGCCGCAGCAGGCCTCTCCTCTCGGGAATCCAGGTGTAGCTGATTTTGGCTCCGAGCTTGCGGGCCATCAGCTCGGCGAGCTTATTTTCGAAGCCTTCACCCTCGTGGTTTGAGAACGGCATATTGTCGGGATCGGCGCAAACGCGCAGCCACTCAAGCGCGTGGGCGCTGCCCGCGCAGACACTCGCTACGGCGAATAGGCTCGCTGCCACGGCTGCGCGGAGAACCCGCCCACGGAATTTGAATGGACTGTTCAGAACTGTACCCATCTCGGTTCGCGATCTTCCGTCAATATAAGCGCCCGTGAGGACGCGCGCACGGGGCACGCTGTTGAAGTTGTCGTGATGGATTGTAAGGACCGCTAGTCCGCCGCGCCGCAGGCGGTGATGTTTTCCGCGCGCTCCACGCCGGTGGGGTAATGCGCTCCCGTCGGCGCGTTGCCAAACGACAGCATCGTCATGCGCCCGGCCTCGATGCCGTCTATGTGGTTGCGCTCCCGCAACAACTTAATGGCGCAGCAATCGGCATCGAGCTCCATCTGCCGCAAGGCCGGCTGGATATAGAAGAAGGCTTGCGGGCCGACGCCGCCGAGCTTGCCGCTATAGCGTTCGACATGGCCGAGCGTGTGATGGCAGCATTCGTGCGCCATCAAGAATTGGCCGTAGGCAGGCGTGCGGCTCAGCGTGTTGCTGCTGACCACGATGACCGGGGTCTTGCTGCTATCGACCGTCGACATCGCCTGCTCCGGAAGCTCCCGCAAAACATAGGTCGGGACGCCGCAATAAGGATTTTCCACGGTGGGATAACGAAGCCTTGCCGCGTCCGCGCTGCCGTAAAACAGCCCGAGAACCGCGATAGCAGCGGCGGCAATGATCGGAAGACGCATGAACGGCCCTCCGCGATAGCGTGTCTTTCCTGCTAGAGAGACTAAGCGCATCGCGGTAGCGGTCCAAAGGCTTTTCTGCGTGGCGATCATGGGCGTCATATTAAGGGCGCTGAGCCTGATCGGGAATAATGCTGCGGCAATGCGACCGTTACCGGCCCTTAACCGCGCTCGCGGTGTTGGATAGGAGGAGGACTGTTGGGTCTTCAGGGCGACACCGCCAAGGTCTGCATCATCGGCGCCGGCTCCTCCGGCCTTGCCGCCGCCAAGACCTTTGCCGAGCGTGGCATCCCGTTCGACTGCCTCGAGCGGGAAGCGGATATCGGCGGCCTCTGGAACGAGGCGACCGGCACGGGCGTCGTCTACGACTCGACCTTCCTCGTCTCCTCGCGGAAATACACCGGCTTCGAGGACTTCCCGATCCCGGAGGAGTATCCAACCTACCCCTCGCACCGCGAAACTTTGGCCTATTTGCGCGCTTATGCGATCCATTTCGGCGTCCTCGACCGCATCCAATTCAACACGACCGTCGAGCGCGCGGAGAAGATCGAGGGCGGCTGGCGGGTGCAAATCGCAGGCGAGGACAGGCCCCGCTTCTACCGTGCGTTGGTGATCGCCAACGGCCACCACCACCACCCGCGTATTCCGGATATTCCGGGTCAATTCGCCGGTGAAATTCTCCATTCCAGCGAATACCGCACATTGAAGCAACTTGCGGACAAGCGGGTCGTGGTGGTGGGCGCGGGCAATTCCGCTGCCGATATCGTCGTCGACGCGACCGGCGTCTCACGAAGAATTTACCTCAGCATGCGCCGGGGGACATTCTTCGTGCCGAAGTTCCTGTTCGGCCGCCCCATGGACGGCATCATCAATTTTATCGAGAACGTGCCGCTGCCGCGCTGGCTGCGCAACCGCCTCTACACCCACTGGCACCGGCTCATGGTGGGAAAGAACGAACGCTACGGCCTGCCCGAGCCCGAGCACCGCATCATGGACACCCATCCGACCATGAACACGGCCTTGCCACAGCTCTGCGCCCACGGCCGCATCGGCGTGAAGCCGGAGATCACCGCGTTCGACGGGCACAAGGTCCGCTTCAAAGACGGCAGCAACGTCGAGGCGGATCTCGTGGTGTTCGCGACCGGTTACGAGATCGCGATCCCGTTTCTCGACGAGGACATGATCTTCGACGCCGACGGCCGCCCGCATCTCTATCTCAACGTCTTCCA
>DASQLK010000129.1:0-2717 GCA_035630055.1 Methyloceanibacter sp.
CAGATCGCGCAGGCCGTGACCTTGACGATCGCGTCGCGGCCGTCCTCGATCTCGGGATCGGGGACGGTGTCGCAGCGGATGTCCTGGACGCCGTGATAACACAGGGCTTTCATTGACTTAGACTTTCAAAACTGAGGGACAGGGCTTCGGCGTAACCGCCGAGCCCGGCGTTCCGTTCCGCACTCGCAATCCTTTAATTGTTGGCGGAGCCGGGCTCGGACTGCTTGCGGTTCTGCTCCGCCAGCATCTCGTTCGGGGTGACGTTCGCGAGCGTCGTCTGCAGCTTGTTCTTCCAGCCGCTCACGATGTCGCTGTCGCCGTCCATCATCGCCTTGAAGCCGACCTCGGCGACGTCGGCAGGGTTGTCCTTCTTGGCCGTGCCGACAGCCGTATCCAGCATCCCGGCGCGCTCGAAGAACTCGGTCTCGGTCGCGCCCGGCATCAGGAGGGTGACGGAGACGTTGGTGTCCTTCATCTCGTTCCGAAGCGCGTAAGCAAAGGAATCGATGAAGGCCTTGGTGCCGTGATAGACGGCGGCGAAGGCGCCGGGGATGTAGCCCGCGATAGACCCGGTGATGAGGATGCGGCCCGCGTCGCGCGTCCGCATATCGCGTCCGATCTTCTGAATCAGGTAGATCGTGCCGGTGATGTTGGTGTCGATGACGCGGATGATGTCGTTGAAGTTCTGGTCGAGATAGGCGCCGCCCTGGCCGCGACCTGCATTAGCGATCAGCGCATCGACGTTGCGGCCGCCGATCGCCGCATACAGCTCCTCCACGCCTTCGATGGTGGCGAGGTCCGCCTTCAGCGCCTCGACATTGACGCCGGTTAAGCGGAAATCCTCCGCCGCATCCTCGATCTCGTCCTCGTCGGCGCAGACGAGAAGATCGAAGCCGTTTTCGCCCGCGATGCGCGCAAGCTCATAGCCGATGCCGGTCGAGGCGCCCGTGACGAGCGCCAGGGGACGTTGTGATTCTGCCATGTGTGAGACCCTTCGTGCCGCAGTTGGATTCTTTGGCTAACGCGGCAAGGGGGCTTTGGGTCCCGTGAAAAAGGGCGATTTAGCGCCGTGTCATGCCCGCGCAGGCGCATCTAGTCCATTCGGACGCCTCCCTACCGGTCATCCCCGCAGGCGGGGATCCAGTAAAGGGTGATCGTCGTAATTACAGAGGGCGGTGGTTACTGGATTCCCGCTTTCGCGGGAATGACGAGTGTGGCACGGCCTCTCTCATACCGGCGCAACCCGGTATCCAGCGGCGGGTATGGCCCGAGCATCTAGATTCCCGCTTTCGCGGGAATGAGCGGCTGTGGTGACTCTTTCCAGCCCCTTGTAACGTCATCCTGAGGTGGACGCGCGAGGCGCGTCCACCTCGAAGGATGCGCATATGGGCGTCATCCTTCGAGGCTCCCCCGGATCACGTCCGGGGTCGCGCCTCAGGATGACGTCCGCTATCAGACGGTCGGCGCAATTTTCGCGCGGGCGACGCAAAGGAGAAGGTCATGGCGATCACGGGCGGATGTATCTGCAAGGCGGTGCGTTACGAAGTGGACGCCGAGCCGGTCACGGTCCGCACCTGCTGGTGCCGCACCTGCCAATATGTGAGCGCAGGCAGCGCCACGGTGAATGTCGTCTTCCCGAGCGACAAGATCATGATCACGGGCGCAACGCGCGAATATGAGAGCATCGCCGACAGCGGCACGCGCATGTTCCGCGCCTTCTGCCCGTCTTGCGGCTCGCCGCTCTTCACCCGTGCGGATGCGCGGCCGCATCTCATCAGCGTGCGTGCGGGGACCCTCGACGATCCGGAGCTCGGCCGGCCGCAACTCACGATCTGGACGAGCGAAGCGCCGAGCTGGGCCTGCATCAATCCGGACATTCCGAGCGATGAGCGGCAGCCGTCCGCCGCCGCGCTCGCCGGCAAGGTATGATCTCACACGTCGCGCCAGGCGCGCGCCTAGAACCGCATGGCGCTCGCGATCATCCAGAAGCCGAAGCCGAGCACGAGAGCCGCGCCGCCAATCTCGAGGATCATGCCGCCGCGCCGGCGCAAGCCTTCACTCCGCTCGAGCAATGCAAGCAGCCACGGCCGCGCGAAGATCGCAAGAAGCGTGATGCCGGCGATGGTCGCGATCATGCCGAGCGTCATCGCGGCGGTGACGGCAAGGCCTGCGCCGAGCATGCCGCGCGCAAGCGCGTAGGTCATGATGAAGGTGGTGAGCGGACAAGGGATGAGGCCGGTGACGAAGGCGAGGGTCTTGCCGTTGCGTGGCGCGGTGTTGTGATCGTGCCGCGCCGTGCGCCAGAGCAGATAGGCGCCGAGCAGGGCCACAAGCGCGCCGCTCGCCATCTCGAATTGCGGCGTGCGGCCACCGTAGGCGAAGGCCTTGCTGATGACGGCGAAGCCGGCCAGCACGAGGATGAGCGCAAGGCCGACATGGGTGAGGATGAGGATTGCGCCGTTGGCGAAGCCTTCGGTGAGCCGCGCCGGCTGGCCGAGATGATAGGAGACGAGGACGGTCTTGCCGTGGCCCGGCATCAGCGCATGCAGCGCGCCGAACAGGACTGCTGCACCCATGGCGAGCGCCATGGCCGTCGCATCGCCCGCGCTGACGTCGCCGAGACCTTTTGCCATGCTGCTGTAGAGCCAGCCTTGTGCGGCGATGATCGCGTCCATGTCCAGCCTTCTAGCAGCGGCATGCAGCGGCCGCATCCGTGG
>DASQLK010000130.1:0-2941 GCA_035630055.1 Methyloceanibacter sp.
GTCGTCTTGATGCGCGCGCCCTTGCCGGCGAACCAGCGCTGCGCGGCGAGGAAGCGCGGCGCCGCCGTTTCCTGGAAGGCGAGGCCCTCGCGGCCCTTGAACAGGGTCTCGGGACCGCCCGTGAGCACGAGCGTGAAGAGCTCGGGCTGCGGACGTGGCCCAAAGCGCTGCTCGCTCGCGGGCGTCGCGGTCAGCTGGAACCAATAGAACCCGTAGGCCGGCAACGTCAGGAGATAAGGCAGGTCGCCGACCGGCGGGAAGGAGGTGCCGCCGGTCATCTCGACGAGCGTCGCGCCATTGAATTCCGCGAGGTCGAGCTGAACGGCCTGCGGCGCGCGCGATACGTTGGCGACGCACAGGACGCGCTCGCTGTCATCCTCGCGGAGATACGCGAGCACCTTGCGGTTAGCCGGATACAGGAAGCGCAAGGAGCCGCGTCCGAGGGCGCTGTGGTTGCGGCGGATGGCCACCATGCGGCGCATCCAGTTGAGAAGGCTCGCCGGGCTGCGCATCTGCGCCTCGACATTGACCGCGTCGAAACCGTAGATCGGATCCTGGATAGCCGGTAGGAACAGGCGCGCGGGGTCGGAACGCGAAAAACCTCCGTTGCGGTCGGGCGACCATTGCATGGGGGTGCGCACACCGTCGCGGTCGCCGAGATAGATGTTGTCGCCCATGCCGATCTCGTCGCCGTAATAAAGCACCGGCGTGCCAGGCATGGACAGGAGCAGGGAATTGAGCAGCTCGATCTTGCGCCGGTCGTTCTCGAGAAGCGGCGCGAGCCGCCGGCGGATGCCGAGATTGATGCGCGCACGCCGCTCGGCCGCGTAAAACGACCACAGGTAGTCGCGCTCCTTGTCAGTGACCATCTCGAGCGTCAGCTCGTCATGATTGCGCAGGAAGATGGCCCATTGGCAGCCGTCCGGGATCTCCGGCGTCTGGCGCATGATGTCGGTGATCGGGTGCCGGTCCTCCTGGGCGAGCGCCATATACATGCGCGGCATGAGCGGGAAATGGAACGCCATGTGGCATTCGTCGGCGTTGCCGAAATAGGGCGCCGTCTCTTCCGGCCATTGATTGGCCTCGGCGAGCAGCATCCTGTCCGAATAGCGCGTGTCGAGGGCGGCGCGGATCTTCTTAATGACCTCATGCGTCTCGGGGAGGTTCTCGCAATTGGTGCCCTCGCGCTCGATCAGATACGGGATGGCGTCGAGGCGCAGGCCGTCGACGCCCATGTCGAGCCAGTAGCCCATGGTGTCGAGCACGGCTTCGAGCACGCGCGGGTTGTCGAAGTTGAGATCCGGCTGGTGACTGTAGAAGCGGTGCCAGAAATAAGCCTGCGCAACCGGGTCCCACGACCAATTAGACGGCTCGGTGTCGAGGAAGATGATGCGCGTGTCGCTGTATTTCTTGTCGGTGTCGGACCAAACATAGAAGTCGCGCGCCGCCGAGCCGGCCTTCGCCTTGCGCGCCTTCTGGAACCAGGGGTGCTGGTCGGAGGTGTGGTTGATGACGAGCTCAGTGATGACGCGCAGGCCGCGCTCGTGCGCCTCGCGCACGAAGCGGCGAAAGTCGCGCATGGTGCCGTAGGACGGGTTGATCCCGCGGTAATCGGCGATGTCGTAACCGTCGTCCTTGAGCGGTGAGGGATAGAACGGCATCACCCACAAAGCCGTAACGCCGAGATCCTTGATGTAGTCGAGCTTCTGCGTCACGCCCTCGAAATCGCCGACGCCGTCACCGTTGGAATCGAAGAACGATTTCACGTGCAGCTGATAGACGATGGCGTCGCGGTACCATTGCGTGTCGGTGCGGTCGATCATGCCTCTCTCATTCGCTGTCGATCGTCATTGGACCCGACCATCTTGTGACAAGAAGGCACGATCGCGTCCCGATCTGCTCGGGTCTGCGCTGCGCTTCGCCCGAGAATGACGGCCATGGGGTCATGGGCTTTTCGCCGGCGGGATGAGGCGCCAGATTGCGACAGGGCGCTCGGCGGGGTCGAGGGCGATGCGGTGCGTCTTGCCACGCAGGGTGAAGCGGCTGCCTTGCAAAAGGTCCTCCACCTCGACGGCGCCGTGGTCGGGCAGGCCGAACTCCCACAACGGCACCTCATAGGTGCAGTCCTGGCGGCTGCGCGGATCGAGGTTGACGAGCACGAACACGCAATTGTCGCGCGCCGGCGACACGCGCGCATAGGCGAGGACATTGTCGTTCCAGGCTTCCGTGAAGATCGTGTTGCGGAAGTCCCAGAGGGCGGGGTTGTCGCGGCGAATGCGGTTGAGCTTCCGGATGTGCTCGCGGATGTTCCCGGGCCGGTCCATGTCCCAGGCCCTGAGCTCGTACTTTTCCGAGTCGAGATACTCTTCCTTGCCCGGGATCGGCGTGCCTTCGCAGATCTCGAAGCCATTATAGAGCCCATAGACGCTCGACAGGGTAGCCGCGAGGGTGGCGCGCACGACGAAGCCAGCCGACCCGCTCGTCTGCAGGTAGTACGGGTTGATGTCGGGCGTGTTGGCGAAGAAGTTAGGGCGGTAGTATTCGCCCATCTCGCCCATCAGCTCGGTGACGTAGTCGGTCAGTTCCGCCTTCGTGTTGCGCCAGGTGAAGTAGGTGTACGATTGCTGGAAGCCGATCTTGGCGAGCTTCCGCATCATCTTCGGCCGCGTGAAAGCCTCGGCCAGGAAGAGCGCGTCGGGGTAGCGCCCGTTCACCTCACGGATCATCCACTGCCAGAAGGGGATCGGCTTGGTGTGCGGGTTGTCGACGCGGAAGATGCGCACGCCGTGCCCGCACCAGAACAGCACCACGTCGCGCAGCTCGTACCACAGCGAGGGCCGCGAGGCGCCGTAGAAATGCACGTTGACGATGTCCTCGTATTTCTTCGGCGGGTTCTCGGCAAACTTGAGCGACCCGTCGGGTCGCCAGTCGAACCATTCCG
>DASQLK010000131.1:0-8115 GCA_035630055.1 Methyloceanibacter sp.
ATGCAGCGGCATGAGCCGGTCCTGGATCGCAAGCGCGCGCTTGTAATCGCCGCCGATGCAAGCAAGCTGAAACTCGGAGCAGAGTGCCGGCGCGACATTGGCGGTGACGGAGATGCAGCCATGGCCGCCATGCGCCATGAAGGCGAGCGCGGTGGCATCTTCGCCGGACAGCTGCACGAAGTCATGGCCGAGCGCGGCGCGCTGCTGGCTCACGCGCGCCAGATTCGCGGTCGCGTCCTTCACGCCGACAATGTTGGCGAGCTTGAACAGCCGCGCCATCGTCTCCGTCGTCATGTCGACGACGCTGCGGCCGGGGATGTTATAGATCACGATCGGGATATCGACGGCGTCGTTGATGGCCTTGAAGTGGAGGTAGAGGCCTTCTTGCGTCGGCTTGTTGTAATACGGCGTCACCACAAGCACGCCATCAGCGCCCGCCTCCTTGGCGTGCCGCGTCAGCTCCACTGCCTCGGCCGTCGAATTGGAGCCGGTCCCGGCAATGACGGGGACGCGGCCTGCGGCCGCCTCGATGGTGAGTTCCACCACGCGCTTGTGCTCGTCATGGGTGAGCGTGGGTGATTCGCCCGTGGTCCCGACCGGCACGAGGCCGTGGGTGCCCTGATCGATTTGCCATTCGACATGGCGCTGGAAGGCGCGCTCATCGAGCTTGCCGTCCTGAAACGGGGTTATCAGCGCCGTGATGGAGCCTTTGAAGGGTGGCATTGGCACGGCTGGAGGTGCTCCGGATTGGCGCGAGCGCGGGCGGCGTCGGTTCTAGAAATCGCGCGGACAATAGGGTCTTGCTGAAAATGCGGCAAGCAAACCCTCCAATTGCCGAAAGTCGCAACTTCAGTGCGCCCGCGGGCCATTGAGCCTTGCGGACTTATCCACAGCTCGAGGCGTGCCGCTGTGACATCCCTGCCGCATGGTCTCTAATTCGCGGTTCGTCGTCCGGAAGGGGCGCTGGAGTACGGAAACCCTGGCGCAACAGTCATTTTTCCGCCCGATTCTTTCAGACATTGTTCAAACACGGCACGATACAGTGCAGCTTCGTCGCGGCTCCCCGGCTCGGGGGACGTCCTGATCAGTCTAGCCAGGCCGTAACCGGTATCCGATCGACGAGATATGAAACGCTTCAGAGCGGACACCCTCGTTTTATTTGCTTCACTCGCTTGCCTCGCGCCGGCTGGGGCTGTTGCTGCGAGCACGTCCGCCATTCCCCTCCCCGACCGCAACCCGGCCAGACCTGACGAGCCGACCGCCACCACAGCGGAGGCGACATCGGCGCTGCCGGAGCCGGCCGCGCTTCCCTCCGGCACGCCCGCGGAACAGTTGAAGCAGGCGGCAGCGCCTGCCGCCGATGCGGCGAGCGCGGCTGCCGGCATTGGGATCGATCTCGGTCAGGTGCCCCTGCCCGATCCAAATCCGAACCGTCCTGCGCTTGTGACCGCGTTGGGCGTCGGTGGCGTCGTCACGGACGCGCCGAAGCCTGCGATCGATTTCAAGGCCGCCTTGCAGCCGCTTCTGTCCTACACGCTCAGCAGCGGCGACGAGACCAACCTGCGCGCCGCGATCAGGGCAAGCGGCGGCAAGGACGGCGCCGGCGCTGCCGCCGCGATCGCCAAGATCAAGGATCCGGCGGCGAAGAAGCTCGCGATCTGGTTTGAGTATCGCTCGGGCAGCCGCGCGCCGGACCCGAAGGCGATCGACGCGTTTCGCCGCGACAATGACATGTGGCCCAGTCAGGACGATCTGCGCGAGCGTGCCGAGGCGCTCGTCTTCCTCCAGGATACGAGTTCTGAGGAGATCAAGTCGTACTTCGCCGTATCGCCGCCGCAGACCGGCGCCGGCAAGGCCGCGCTCGCGAGCGCCTATCAAAAGGACGGCGACCAGGCGAAGGCGAAGGAGTTGATCGTCTCCGCATGGCGCGACCATCAGCTCAATGCCGAGATCGAAAAGAAAATTCTCGACCGCTTCGGATCGATCCTGACGGTCGAGCATCACAAGGCGCGCGTCGACCGGCTGCTCTATCCGGACGACAAGAAGGCGATCGATGCGGCGCTCAGGGTCTCAAAGTTTCTTCCGGCGGACGAGCAGAAGAAAGTCACCGCGCGCATTGCAGTCATCAAGCGCGGCAACAATGCCGGCAAACTGCTCGACGCCATTCCCGCCAGCGCCAATCTCAGCGATGTCGGTCTCGTCTTCAACCGTATCCAATGGCTGCGCCGCAAGGATCGCGACGAAGAGGCCTGGAAGATTCTCCTCGACGTGCCGAGCGAGCCCAACGTGCTCCTCGATCTGAACAATTGGTGGGTGGAGCGGCGCGTGCACTGCCGCTCCGCGCTGAACCAGGGCAAGCCTCGCGTCGCCTATGAGATCGCCGCCAAGCATGGCCTCGTCGATGGTGATGCGCATATCGAGGCGGAGTTTCTCGCCGGCTGGATCGCACTGCGCTTCCTCAACGAGCCGCAAACTGCGCTCAAGCATTTTGCCTCGCTGCGCAAGTCCGCAACCAGCTCGAAGAGCATAGCGCTCGGCGAGTACTGGCTCGGCCGCACGCATCTCGCGCTCGGCAATCAGGGCGCGGCGATCATCCACTTCCATGGGGCGGCAAAGTATCCGCAATATTTCTACGGGCAGCTCGGCCGCCAGGCGCTCGACGTCAGGCCCGCGCGGTTGGAGGTCACGCCGACCCCCGTTCCGGCGCAGGAGGACATCGCGCGCTTCCTCAGCCACGACGCCGTCCGGGCCATGGGTATCGCGCGCGTGGCGGGCTTGAACGGCTATGTCCCGCAATTCCTGTTGGCGTTGTCGCGCAAGCTCACGCATCCGGCGGATGTCGTGCTGCTTGCCGAGTTCGCCAAAGCCATCGACCAGGAGCAGCTCGGGTTGCGCCTCGCCAAGATTGCCTTCAATCGCGATCTGCCGGTCGGCGATTACGCGCTGCCGCTTGGCGGCATTCCCCGCTTCAACAGCCTCCTGCCCCAGAAGCTCGATCCGGCGCTCGTGCACGCGCTGACGCGGCAAGAGAGTGAGTTCAATGCCAAGGCCAAGAGCCCCGTCGGCGCTAGCGGCCTCATGCAGTTGATGCCGGGTACGGCGAAAGCCGTCGCGAGGCAATTTAAGGTGGGCTACGCGGCTTCGCGTCTCACGGAGGCGGCCTACAATGTGCAACTCGGCGAGGCGCATCTCAGCGATCTCGTGAATGGCTATTCGGGCTCCTACATCCTGGCGCTCGTCGCCTACAACGCAGGGCCGGGGCGGGTGCGGGATTGGACCAAGGAATTCGGGGATCCGCGCGACCCGGAGGTCGACCCTATCGACTGGGTGCAGCGCATCCCCTTCACGGAGACGCGTGAATACGTCTTCAAGATCATGGAAAGCCTGCAGCTTTACCGCTCCCGCATCTCGGGGCCGGCGGGCGCGCTGCAGCTGGTGCAGGATCTGAACCGCGGTCGCACGGAGATCCATCCGGCAGCCCTGGCGCAACAGGCCGCGGTGGTCGCGCCGCCACCGCAATAGCTTCCCTCGGTTGAAGTCCAGGGCTTCGCACTTGCGAGCCGCGCCGGTTTGCTGAACACTGGCGCCCGCGGCGGTGATCCGTCTGTCGTGCACCTTATTCCCAAGGCACAGCGTCGACGATGCCAGAGCTTGCCAATGCGCCTTGGCGTGACATCCATTTCACGTCCTTCGACGATCTGCGCCTTTACGCGCGCCATTATCCAGCGGAGGACGGGGGAACGCGCAGCGTGCTCTGCCTCCCCGGTCTCACGCGCAACAGCAAAGACTTCCATGTGCTGGCAAGCTACCTCGCAACCCACGAACAGCGCCCGCGCAACGTCTATTGTCTTGATTTTCGCGGCCGCGGCGCATCGCAGTTCGACCGGCACTGGCACAACTACACGCCGTTGATCGAACTGCGCGATACTCTGGACTTTATGGCGCTTACCGGCCTGCACAAGGCCGCGATCGTCGGCACTTCGCGGGGCGGTATCGTTGCCATGATGATGGGCGCCTTGCGCCCCGCCGCGATGGGCGTCGTCGTTCTGAACGACGTCGGTCCAGTTCTGGAGACACGCGGATTGGCGCGCATCACGGGCTATGTCGGGCGCGTTCCGGTGCCGAAGACTTGGGAGGACGCTGCGCTACTGCTGCGGGAGATGAACGAGCGTGCGTTTCCGGCGATCGCTCCATCGGAGTGGGACGATATCGCGCGCAATCTCTACAACGAGAAAAAGGGCCGTCCCGCACTCGGCTATGACGCAAGAATCGCGCGCGCCTTTCGCGGCGCGGCGGTTGCTCCGCCGAATCTCTGGCCGCAGTTCACGGCGCTCCAGCAATTTCCCGCGTTCGTGCTGCGCGGCGCCAATTCCGATCTCCTCAGCGCGGAGACCGTGGCCGCGATGGTGGACCGCCACCCCAATCTCCGCACGAGTACGGTGCAGGGCCAAGGTCATGCGCCATTCTTGCGAGACTGGGAGAGCGTCGAGGCGATCGAGCTGTTTCTAGCGGCAAATGACTGATTGAAGCTAGCGCCCGCGCTTGCTGCGTTCGTGGCCCGCACGGGCGAGCGAGCCCAGCGCAATGCCGGCAGCGAAGACAAAGAGCATCAGGATCCAGGTGCTTAAGGCGAAATTGCTCATGCGGGCTTACGACCGCACGGGCCAGCGGCCGAACCAGCCGAGCGCGAATCCAACTGCAAAGATGACAATGAAATAGAGCCAGAGGTCGGCAAGAACAGCCCGGGTCATTCGCTGTCCAGAGGCGGCAGGGAAAGGCGCGAACGCTCGCTGTCGGTTTGCGCCAGCGCCTTGATGCGCGGGATGATCCGCTCGATGACATCAGACTCGGTCGCCGCGGTCTTCCAGCGGATGCTCTCCGAGGACGAGAACAGAGCCGGCAGGTCGCGCTTCAATTGCGACGAGATGTAAGCCGCCGTCTTCTCGTCCGGCGCCATGCCTTCGATGGTGACGGCCAAGCCTGACAATGAGACCTTGCCGGATTCCAGTCGGCTCAGTGCGCGCAATGCCGCGCTCACGGCGTTGTCCCACCCTTTCGGCGCGCCGGATGCAAGCTGCAGCTTATCGTCCAGACCTGGCCTGGTGAACATCTGACGTGCAAGCTCCCGGACGTCCTTGCGGGCACTCTCGCTCGGCACGCTGCCGGTCAACTTCAACGCGTTGGTGGTGAGATCGGCGACGAAGACAAATGGATCGGCGAGTGGCGGCCGCACATCCTCGGCGAGGATGCTGAGACCGGTTGGCAACGGTCCGCTCAGCGCCTTCTTGATCTCGGCATAGTCGTTTGCACTGCGCGCCTCGCCGTCGAGCTTGAGACCGACATTAGCCAGTCGCGCGGCGCCGCGCTTCATGTGAGAAAGTTGCTTGAGGCCGAAGCTCATGGCGCCGAGCCATTGCTCCTTAGCGGGCGCACCGGCGGCGACCTTTAACCGATCCTCGACCTGGAGATCGGGAAAATGCGCTTTCACCATGCCGAGCACGGTGCGGCGGTCGTCTTCCGAAGGCACGAGGCCGCGCAATTTGATGCGGCTCTCGTCCCGCGTTGCGGACCAGATATAGGCGCGCTGGGCGTCGGTCTCCGCATCGCTCTCGGGCTTGGATTCGGGGTCTGCGGCATTCGGTTCTGATTCCGAAGCGGCCAGCGACATCCCGCTAAAAGCCGCCTGCAGCGATGGGCCAGCGACCGGTGCCAGCACAAGGACCGTTGCCATAAGAAAGAGCAGTGGCTTCCGCCACGATAGCAACATTGGAGCCTAAATCCCTCTTGATGCGGCAGGACTCGCGAGACGCATCGCCCGTGCGGCCGTCAATTTCTCACCGCAATGGCGACCGAATGCGGAGCTTCTGCATCACGGTCGAACTCGTTCCCACGCATCTAGCAACGTTGCACGGCGCATACCCTCGCGCCCAGCGGGCCGGCCTCCTCGGCTGTGAACTGAATGCACCAACTATAGAGTATAGCCAAACTCTGTTCCAGCGTTAGCTCACCAATAATCCGCCGCGAAACCTGTTCGATCCCTCGGGAAATCTCGTAACTACTGAAAGTGGTGCGATAAGCCGATGATCCCGATGGCGATTAGATAGATTGCCACCACATAGTTGAGCAGCCGCGGCATGATCAGAATAAGAATACCCGCGATCAACGCGATGAGAGGATTGAGGACAACTGGATCCAAGGCTGGCATTGTTTCTTCCCCCTGCGTCGGCCATAAACCGGCCTGATTCGTTGCGAGATGGGGAAACATAAGCGATCTGCCTGCGGTTGTCCTGCGCCGAAACGCCTTAGACTGTTTACCCCTTCGCTCGTGCAACGCGGCTTCGACACCTTCCATCTTGATGCCGAAAGCATATATGCGTCTTGGCCATGCCGCTTTTGACGGCAATGGCTAGCACCGCTGCCGGTTCTGCCCGGCTCGCGGTGCTGCGGGGAAATCAGGGGGCCGAGCAGAGCGCATGAGTTACGAAGATCCGGCCTTTTGGCTCGCCGTTCTGCAAATCATCTGGATCGACCTTCTTCTCTCCGGCGACAACGCCGTCGTCATTGCGCTTGCCTGCCGTCAGCTCCCGCCGCAACAGCGGATGTGGGGCATCGTGCTAGGCACGATGGTGGCGATCGGCTTGCGCGTCATGTTCACCGGCATCGTCACGACGCTGATGAACATGCCGTACCTGAAACTTGTCGGCGGTCTTCTGCTGTTGTGGATTGCCATCAAGCTCCTCGCGCAGGAAGACAGCGATAAGACCGAGAATATTCCGCCGGTCGACAGTCTGTGGCGCGCGATCCGTATCATCGCCATCGCCGACGTGGTGATGAGCCTCGACAACGTCATCGCCATCGCGGTCGCTTCGCGGGGCAGCTACGCGCTGCTGATGTTCGGTCTTGCGGTCAGCATTCCGCTCATCATGGCAGGCGCAGCGCTCGTGATGTCGCTGCTCGAGCGCTTCCCGATCGTGGTTTGGGCCGGCGCCGCCCTGCTCGGCTGGATCGCCGGCGAGATCATCGCCAAGGATCCGCTCTTCGCGGCGCATCTCGATCCCGCCCATGCGCATACCGTGTGGATTGCAGCGGCGGCCTGCGGCGCCATCTTCGTCGTCACGGTCGGTCTGATCCGGCGACGATGGGTGCGGCGGGCCGTGGACGAAGCGTGAGGTGACGGCGCCGTTATCCTGATTGCCGGGTGGATTCTCGGCGAAACCCCTCTACATTCCGAGACGGATGGGTGGCCGAGTGGTTGAAGGCACCGGTCTTGAAAACCGGCAGGCGCGCAAGCGTCTCGAGGGTTCGAATCCCTCCCCATCCGCCAATTACGCCTCTATTCTACAGAAAGGGCTCACTAAATTCTAGAACGGGCGTTTCTACCCATTGTTTTACCACTTCTATTTTTGCGCTTAAAACGCAGGCGTGGGCATACTTTGCGCCGCCCAGGGGTGTTGAAGCACCCCAAGGCGACGACTGCCAACGCAACCTGAACTAGCAAAGACACTATGGGTAGGCAGGCCGAGAAAGGTTACCTGTTAAGCAGCTCCGGCAGCTTCGCGATGTTCGCTGCGATGCGCCTAGCCTCGTCAGGAGTCAGAGCTTTAGCGGCGTCTGCATTCTCGGCTGAGGAGCGGCAATAGATGTAGGCCAGCGCCTGGCCCGTGGCATCCACTACCTTGAAGCCGCCAGCAATCTGTTCGACCGCCCACGGTGCAGGGAAGCGTCGCGTCATCGAGGGGTTCTCATGCGTCGGTGGAGACGGTAAGGTGCGTTACACATCGGCCGCGTGACACCCATGCCTGGTGATCCTGAGGAATGCCTCGCCCATGCCAAAGCTTGCTTTAAGCTCGCGTCAGAGGCTCGCCGACCGTCCGACAAGCAGCACTTCGAAGAGTTGGCCGAGAGGTGGAAAGCCCTGGCAAGAGACCTTGTATTCACGCAGGCCTTGCTCGCCAGCTGGGGCGACAATATCGAGGATCCTCCCAAGAAGGCCGACGGCTAGCACACTGAACAACGTTTCTTCAGTCGCTTCGCTTCCCGCGCTCACACCAACATCACAGACGTAAGCGATCCGACCCTCCCGATTGTCCGGAACGCTTCGTTACGAGGATTGTT
>DASQLK010000132.1:0-6738 GCA_035630055.1 Methyloceanibacter sp.
CGCCTACGCCGTCGAAGAGCAAGCGGCCGACCCGGCGTGCGTCGAGCAGCTGACGAAGGCCGAGGAAATGGTCCATGACAAGGTGGACGCCAACGCGCTGAGCGAGCAGGATACCAATAAGGTCAACGAGCTTCTCGACCAGGCTGACATGCAATGCTCCGAAGGCGCGGTCGAGGAGGCGAACGCCACGCTCGCCACCGTTCACAGCATGATCGGACAATAGACCTCGGGCCGATGCAGAGCTTAGGGCGGCGCACGGCGTCGCCCTTCTCGTTTTGGCGGCCAAGTCGCCGGGCTTTCTTGACTTGGCGCGGCAGCGCTCGCTAAACCGGGATGCGCGTGAGCCTCGTGGGCGGTTAGCTCAGTTGGTAGAGCACTGTGTTCACATCGCAGGGGTCACTGGTTCGAGTCCAGTACCGCCCACCATCTCCTCGATCCTCTCTCTAATTGGGCTTTCCTGCGCTTTTGACCGGTTCACCCACTGCAACGAACGGCTTCTCTCCCGCGTTTAGCGGCCGTAGCTAGTAGGAGAAGCACAATGAAAAAATATGTAGGAAGCGCCCTTTTGGGGCTGGCCGGGCTCTTTGCCATGACAGCCGGCGCATCGGCCGCCGTGGTCTGCAACGATGACGGCGACTGCTGGAAGGTGAAGGAAAAGCACACCTATCCGAGCGGCGTGAACGTTCGGGTCTATGACGACGATTGGAAGTGGGCTGACGCCGACCGCGGCAAATATCGCTGGCGTGACCCCGGCGCGGGACGCGGCTTTTATCGTGGCGGTGTCTGGGTCGGCTTCTAGCCAAACAAGAGGACGCCGGTGCCTAAGCCGGCGTCCTTTCACGACGTGTCTGTCCTAGGGCGTTCCAGCGGGCAAGGTGAAGGTGACGCCTTCCCCCTTCATGCCTTCGCCAACCCTCAGCGAAACCCGTTTCGGTGGCTCAGGGAAGATGAGCGCAAGCTTGCACTGGAAAGTGCCTTTTGGCGGAATGGTCCCGTCACAATTGGTCTTGGCATAATCGTAGTCGCCAAGCTCGCCACTTTCCGACTGAGCGTCGATGAAGAGAAGGAACGCAATGCTTTTCTCCTCGTCGGCAAGATTGTCCATGCGCAGCATGACATCCGCGTTTGCGCCCTGAAACGCGAACGATTCAAGCGTGACCTTGATGCTGTCAAACTGCTGGGATTGGCCAGCCTGTGAGGGTTGCGCCTTGTCTCCGGCATTTTCTGCGACTGCCCCATGCGCGCCGCAAATCGCGCAGAGGCCAAAGAGCAGCGCTGCAATCCTCTGTCTTACGAGCCTGATCATTCTAGCTCCTCTGCCGCAGCATCGCGTCAAGGCTCCATGGCCCCGGCCCGGCAAAGAACAGATAGAGGAAGATGAAGCAGTAAAGGATGGCGGCATCACCACCGTTGAGCACGGGAAAGGGATTCTGTGGCGCGTGGGCAAGCCAGTACGCGAAGGCCATCAGGCCAGACAGGACGAAGGCCACAGGCCGCGTGAAGAGGCCGAGGATGAGGAAGGCGCCGCCGACGAGCTCCAGCACGCCCGCAAACCACGGCAGCGCGAACATCTCAGGCGCCGGCCGCTCGGACGGCGGGAACCCCAGGAGTTTCTGCGTACCATGCTCGAAGAAGATGAGAGCGGCGACGATTCGTAAAATGCTGAGCACGCGCGGCGCCCAAATCTCCAACGTTGTGGCGTACATGGAAAACTCCCTCTTATGGCTTGCCCGGACCGGCGGGACTTTAGCCTCTCCCGGGCGGCAAGTCAGCGCGCCTCGCTCCATTGTGAACGAACGTGGAGGCAGCCAAGGCTGAAGATAAAAAAGGCGTGGAAGCAATGGCCTCCACGCCTCGACACCGCAAAAGCTGCTGGAAACTAAGCGGCGACGCTCACTTTCTCCACCGGCACAGACGCGATCGTCTTCAGGACCTGCGAGGCGATTTGATAGGGATCGCCTTGCGAGTTCGGGCGGCGGTCTTCGAGATAGCCCTTGTAGCCGTTCCGCGCGAAGCTGTGCGGCACGCGGATCGAGGCGCCGCGGTCGGCAATGCCGTAGCTGAACTTGTTCCACGGCGCCGTCTCGTGCTTGCCGGTCAGGCGCTTGTCGTTGTCGGGACCGTAGACGGCGATGTGATCCTCGAGGTTCTTTTCGAACGCCGCCATCAAGGCCTCGAAGTAGGCCTCGCCGCCAACCTCGCGCATATAGGACGTCGAGAAGTTGCAGTGCATGCCCGAGCCGTTCCAGTCGGTATCGCCGAGGGGCTTGCAGTGATACTCGACATCCACGCCGTATTTCTCGGTGAGACGCTGCAGCAGATAGCGCGCCATCCACATCTCGTCGGCGGCCTTCTTGGAGCCCTTGCCGAAGATCTGGAACTCCCACTGGCCTTTGGCGACCTCGGCATTGATGCCTTCATGGTTGATGCCGGCCGCGAGGCAGAGGTCGAGATGCTCCTCCACGATCTCGCGCGCGACGGAGCCGACATTCTTATAACCGACGCCTGTGTAATACGGCCCCTGCGGCGCGGGGAAGCCATCCGCGGGGAAACCGAGCGGCCGGCCGTCCTTGTAGAGAAAATACTCCTGCTCGAATCCGAACCAGGCGCCTTCGTCGTCAAGGATCGTCGCGCGCTTGTTCGTGGCATGCGGCGTGACACCATCCGGCATCATCACTTCGCACATGACGAGGACACCGTCGGTTCGCGCGGCGTCGGGATAGACGGCGACCGGCTTCAGCACGCAGTCGGAGCTGTGGCCTTCCGCCTGCTTGGTCGAGCTTCCGTCGAAGCCCCATAGGGGAAGCTCTTCGAGCGAAGGAAAGCTGTCATACGCCCTGATCTGTGTCTTCCCGCGCAGATTGGGGGTTGGGCTGTAGCCATCGAGCCAAATGTACTCGAGCTTGAACTTTGTCATTGCGAATCCTTCGTGCGCTGTTGAGGCGGATATGGAAGTTCGATGTCCCCGAGGATGCGGGCGACCAAACGCCAAGTAAGGAAGCATCAACTGTGCCAAGGACGCGGGCCGACGCAGCAAATGCGAAGCGTGGACGCGAGAAAACGCAGCGCCCGATCAAGCGCCGAAAATTTCGCAACGAATAGCGCGAGTTAGAGGGCGGCTCGTATTGCCGCACCTGGCACGGTCAGAGCGCAGCAAAGGCAATCGCAGGGCTGCCGCCTGCACTGCCCTGCAAAGAGCAAATGCAGAAACGCTGAAATAGTAGCCATTACGCAAATTTGTTGTGCAAACGGAAATCGTACTTAGATATACCGGGAACCAATCAGTCTGCCGACGCGCTAACGCTACGGCACATAACTTTTGTATTGGAGATGACGATGAAGGCGAATTCAGTTCAGGGGTCCGCCACGATCTATCAGTTCCCCGTGGGTGGCCGCGCCGCTCTGGGCGGACATCCCGATGAGGCCAAGCCCTCCGGGCGTCTTGCAGCCGTTCGTGTTGCGAAGGTTGCGGCGAGCGGCGCTTGGTATCACGAAGAGGCGATGCAGGAGGCTCAGCGCGCCCGCAAGAACTGAGCGGGCGTGACCGGCCTCACTGCTTGAAGAGTTGCGACAAGGGCTGGCTTCCAACAAGCCGGCCCTTTCTGTTTCGCTAAGCGCGCGCCGCCTCGAGCCGTTCACTGGCTGCACTTTCCATGTCCAAAAACATGGAGAGCATCGGCTCATCCGTCAGGATGACCTGCTCGTACTCGCCGAACCCGTTGAAGTGATTGGCGAGTACGCGCCCATACGCACCGATCTGCCCGATCTCGAGATAGTCGCCTTCCGCGACATCCGCCGGTAGCCTGAAGGGCCCCGGAAGATGATCGGAGCTGTCGCAAGTCGGCCCGTAAAGAGCGAAGTCCGTCTCCGCCGCCGCCCCCTCGCGCAGGAGGCGCGCCGGAAAGCGAAAGCCGGAATAGGCAGCGTCGAACAATGTCCCGAAGGCACCATCATTGATGTAGAGCGCGTCGTCGCGCCTTGCGTCGACCCGCACGATCACGGACTCGGCCTCCGCGACCAGCGCGCGGCCCGGCTCGCAAAGAAGCTCGCAGGAATGCTTCACGGCGAGCTCGTCCGCCGCCTTCACCACCTCTTCCATGTAAGTCGCGAGGTCGGGCGGATTGGAGTGCGGGTAGCGGCTCGGGAAGCCGCCGCCAATGTCGATCGCATCGACCAGCACGCCGGATTCGACGATGAGTTGCCCAACCTGGCGGAGCGCTTCGCCGAAGGCTGCCGGCACGACCGCCTGCGAGCCGACATGAAAAGTGATGCCAAGCCGCTGCGCGATCTGCCGCGCGCGCAGGAGAAGCCCAGGGGCGACTTCGCCGCTGGCGCCGAACTTGCCTTCGAGCGGAATCAGGCTGTGGGTATTGGGACAGGCGATTCGCAAATAGAGCTGAAGATCCTTTGCGCCGCCGGACTCCTGCACGATCTTGTCGAGCTCGTCGTCGCTGTCGAAGGCGAAGCTGCGGACCCCGTAGTCGTGATAGGCGCGCGCGATCGCTCGCCGCGACTTGATGGGGTTCATGAAGAAGAGCTCGGCCCCCGCGACCCCGGCAAGACGCTCGATCTCCACGAGCGATGCCACGTCAAAGGCGCGAATGCCCGCCTGGACAAGCGCGTTCATGACAACGGGCGCGTCATTAGCCTTGGCAGCGTAAAGCACGGTGCCTTGAAAGTTTGCGAGGAACCAGGTCGCCGCGCGCTGCGCGGCGTGTGGCCTCAAGGCGAGGACGGGCCGCTCCGGACGAGAGTGCCGCAAGAGCTCCGTGGCAGAAGTGAAAACGTCCATCCCATGTCTACTCCCACACGAGATTGCCGATGTCAGTGCTGCCCTTGAGCGAAGTGCCTACGAGCCGCGTCGTCCCTATGCAATCCTAGAGGCATTGTAAAGCGGTTTTCGCAAAAGACGCCCCTCGAGACCGAGGTAAGCTAATTCGGCCTGGCGGCAAAGGTTCCTTTGCCGGTGGACAGGATGGTCGGCGCGGCGGCGGAATAGACGGGCCTCTGCAAAAGGCCGAAGGTCTTGAGCGCCGAACGTCGCACCATGCTCGCCGTGAACACATGCAGTTCGAGACTGTCGATCTTCCCATCCGAATTGCCTATCGGCGGCAGATCCCCGACGCCTGCTAGCCCCTCGATCAGATAACGCGTGAAGAGGCCGACGCCGTAGGCCGGATCGATCAGCGCGCGCTGGCCGCGGTCGGCCGCCGCAAGGATCGTCAGTCCCGGCGTCGGCACGACCGGAACGACCGACAACCGCGTCTCGGGAGGATTGGGCGGCATGACGAAGGGTCCATGATCCCGACCAAAGTCGGCCTCCATGAGCAGGAGCACCGAGGCAGCCTCCAAATGCTCCAGGTTCGCGTAGAGGGTTTTCAGGGGATAGCCGCTTCTTTCATCCCGGTAGCGCTCGGTGTCGACCGGCAGGAGATAAGCCTCCGTCTGGGCCGCATCGACCGCACCATGGCCGGAGTAATAGATGAGGAGCCGGGCGTCCGGACGACCCTTCAGCCGGCGCGCCAACTCCCCCTCCTGGCCGGGGCCTGCGCCAAACACCCGTTCGAGATCGGCCTTCTTGGCATCCCTGACATCGATCACGTTCTCGGAGCGGTAGCCGAGATGCTCGGTGAGAAACGCGTTGACGGCGCCTGCGTCGTTGAAGGCGTTCTCCCGCGCCGGCAGCGAGGCGTAGTTGCCATTGCCGATGATCACCGCAATGCCCGCGGCGTCATCCGGCGTTGCCGCAAGGTTGCGGTAGAGCTCACGGACCCGCGTGTAGGATTGCCGGGACGCTGCCGCGGCATCGCGCGGCAATTGCTTCGGCGGCGTTGCGCAGAGCTCGATTTCGCCGGCGCTCTCGATCCGCCGGACATCCTCCAACGTTAGCCGACCCTGCACTCCGACGCAGGCCGAGCACCAGGTGAGGCCCGTCTCCTCCTGCATCTCCGCGAGGTCGAGCTCGTCAAGCCAGGCCGGCCGCGCCAAACATTCCGGCGCGCACCGCTTTGCGGCGACATCACGCCGGCTTTGCTGCAAGAGATCGAGCAGGTCGCCCGGAAGGCACGTGACATCGGATGCGTTTTCGCGAGCGAGCGGCGAAGCCGCAGGCTCGCTCACGGCAGGAGCCGGTGATGGCTCGGGCGGCGCCTCCGCCGGCTCCGTTGAAGGCTCCGCGGCGCCGATCGACGCCGTCGCTTCCGGCTCCCGGCAAAGCGCCGCAATCTTCGTCTGCACGGCCTCGTCGAGGAAGTCGCTATGCCGCTTCAGGTCGTGCGCCTGCTTAAAGTACCAATACGCGGTCCAAGTATCCGGGCTCACCCGGCCGTCGATGGGCCCCTTATAGAAGCCAAGGCTAGCAAAGCATCGCTGTGACTTGGCGACCAGCACCTCTTTCGGCGTTGCCTCCGCCGCGCCCTCGTCGTCGGCATCGACGATCTCCCCGCTGCCGCTCGCTGCCACGCATCTGATGCCCTCCCGCTGCAGCCCGCTCCCACAGACACAGCTCCGCCGCTCCGCCGACCAGAGCTCGTCATCGCGACACGCGCCGGACACGCCTTCGGGGAGACAATCGCCCGCCTGCATATTGTAGCCCTCTCGGACACAGACGCAGCGCCGCAGACCGCGGGAATATGTCCAAGGGAAGTTGCAGTCCTCGCGCGCCCCGCGCGTCACGCGCAAGGCGGGACTTGCCAAGGGACCACTGCGGACGCTGTCTGGCATCGGGGAGACCGACTG
>DASQLK010000133.1:0-4949 GCA_035630055.1 Methyloceanibacter sp.
GAAGACCCAGGCGTTGAAGCAGGCGCTGGAGGCTGGCGGATACGATGCCGCTTTCGGCGGTGCGCGCCGCGACGAGGAAAAGTCGCGCGCGAAGGAGCGCATCTTCTCCTTCCGCAACGCCGCGCATAACTGGGACCCGAAGCGCCAGCGCCCCGAGCTCTGGCATCTCGCCAACACCGAGATCAAGCCGGGGGAGAGCATGCGCGTATTCCCCCTATCCAATTGGACCGAGCTCGACGTTTGGACCTACATCCATCTCGAGAACATTCCGGTGGTGCCGCTTTATTTCGCAGCGGAGCGTCCCGTCGTTGAGCGCGGCGGCACCTTGATCATGGTGGATGACGACCGCCTGCCGCTCGATCCCGGCGAGACGCCCGAGATGGCGCGGGTGCGCTTCCGCACCTTGGGCTGCTATCCTCTCACCGGCGCGGTTCGCTCGGATGCCGTCACCGTGCCGGAGATCATCGAGGAGCTTATCTCGAGCCGTTGGTCGGAGCGCCAAGGTCGCGTGATCGACCACGACCAAGCGGGCTCGATGGAGAAGAAAAAGCAGGAGGGCTATTTCTGATGGCTCGCCTGACGGTTGTCGGTCAGACGGAAGATGATGCGAGCGTAAGGCTCGCAGCGCGCCTCGCGGCGGAAGACGGGCGCACGCTGCTGCGCTTCCTCACATGCGGCAGCGTCGACGACGGCAAGAGCACGTTGATCGGGCGTCTGCTCTACGACTCGGCACTCGTCTATGAAGATCAGCTCCGAAGCGCGGAGGCGGATTCCCGCCGCCCCGGTTCGCGCGACGCCGGTATCGACCTCTCGCTTCTCGTCGATGGCTTGCAGGCGGAACGCGAGCAGAAGATCACCATCGACGTCGCGTATCGTTATTTCTCCACGCCGCGTCGGAAGTTCATCGTCGCCGATACGCCGGGGCATGTGCAGTACACCCGCAACATGGCGACCGGCGCCTCGAATTGCGACTTCGCCGTTCTGCTGGTGGACGCTCGCAATGGTATCGTCACGCAGACGCGGCGGCATGCCTGCATCGTCTCGCTGCTCGGCATCCGCAAGATCGCGCTCGCGGTCAACAAGATGGACTTGATCGATTTCGATCGGGGCCGCTTTGAAGCGATCGAAAAGGATTTTGCGGCGTTCGCCGAGCCGCTGGGGTTCGAGCAGATCACCGCAATCCCGGTGTCGGCCGCCAAGGGCGACAACGTCATCCACCCGAGCGCGCATATGCACTGGTATCACGGGCCGACGCTGATCGGACATTTGGAGACCGTTGAGGTCGCGGGACGGGTCGAGGGTCAGCCGTTCCGACTCCCGATCCAATGGGTCAATCGCCCCGATCCGAATTTCCGCGGCTATGCGGGCACCGTGGCGAGCGGGTCCGTCCGCCCCGGCGAGCGCGTGGTGATCCAGCCTTCGGGCAAGCAGGCGGAGATTGCCCGCATCGTGACCGCCGACGGCGATCTTGATGTTGCGCACGCGGGCGATG
Organism: Methyloceanibacter sp.; assembly: GCA_035630055.1. Taxonomy (GTDB): domain Bacteria; phylum Pseudomonadota; class Alphaproteobacteria; order Rhizobiales; family Methyloligellaceae; genus Methyloceanibacter. The sequence goes on from DASQLK010000133.1 coordinate 1,493, forward strand.
CCGTCACGGTGACGTTCACCGAGGAGGTGGACGCAAGCCGCGGCAACGTTCTGGCCGCGGTCGATGCGCCCGCCGAGGTCGCCGACCAGGTGGCGGCGAAACTAATCTGGTTCGACGAGGAGCCAATGCTGCCGGGCCGCGCTTACGCGCTGAAATGCGGGGGCCAGACCACCACGGCGACCATCACGACGCTCAAGCACAAGCTCAATGTCGACAATCTCGATCATGTGGCCGGACGCACTCTTGAGCTCAACGAGGTCGGCGAGTGCAATCTCAGCATCGCCAAAAGCGTCGCCTTCGATGCCTATTCCGACAACCCGACCACCGGCAGCTTCATTCTCATTGACCGCTTCACCAACGCCACGGTCGCGGCCGGCATGCTCGAGTTCGGCTTGCGCCGCGCCACGAACGTGCAGTGGCAGGCGCTGACCGTGGACAAGGACGCGCGCTCAGGGCTCAAGTCGCAGAAGCCCTGCGTGCTGTGGTTCACGGGGCTGTCCGGCGCCGGCAAGTCCACAATCGCCAACGCGGTGGAACAGCGGCTGGCCGCGATCGGCCGTCACACTTATCTGCTCGACGGCGACAATGTCCGGCACGGGCTGAACAAGGATCTCGGCTTCACCGACGCTGATCGCGTCGAGAACATCCGCCGTGTTGCCGAGACCTCGCGGCTCTTCGTCGATGCCGGCTTGATCGTGCTCGTATCGTTCATTTCGCCGTTCCGTTCCGAGCGGCGCATGGCGCGGGAACTGCTGCCCGAGGACGAGTTCATCGAGATCTTCGTGGACACACCGTTGGACGTTTGCGAGGAGCGGGACCCCAAAGGCCTTTACCGCAAGGCCCGCGCCGGACTGATTGCCAATTTCACCGGCATCGATTCCGATTATGAGCGGCCGGAGCATCCGGAACTGGTTCTCAAGACGCGGCGCGCCACTCCCGACGAGCTTGCCGATGCTGTCGTGGCGGAGCTTCGCCGTCGCCATCTGATCTAAGAATTAGAGGCCGCAGCCGCCGATCCCCCCGATTAAGTTTCCCTCGGAAATGGCGGCTGCGGCCATCCTCGCACTGATCCCCCGGTACTAATCCGAAAGATTGGCGAGGATATCCAAATGTTCCTTAGCGTCGTTGTCCGACGTATTTGATGCGCGCTCGTACCAGGCGAGCGCCGCCTTCTCGTCGCCCGCGATGCCGTTCACGCCGCGCGCGGCGAGGATGGCGGGGTCCAGGCTTTGTGCAAGTTGCTGCGCTGCGTTGCGGTCGCCCTTCTCGGCGAGATGGCGAAGGATCAGACGCGCGCCGGCGATATCGCCTTCCCGCATCAGCGCATCCGCTCGCGCCTGCAGCGGGAAGGCAAGGTCATGGACGCTGCGGCCCTCGGCTGCGAGGGTCATCATCGCCATGTCAATAAGGACCGCGGGCCAGCTGATGTTCAGGCCCGCGGCCGCAGACGCGCCGGCGGGAGACACTACGCGTAACATGAAGCTTTGCCTCCCTTGTGGTGCGTTGCCCGAATTCATGTCGTAGACGTCGATGGGGTAGTCACCGGCTTGGGCTGATCCGACCTCAAGCTTCAGCTCGCCGAGCATCGCGCCTTTCACGAGCCACGCGCCGCTTGCGTTGCGGCTGCCGGCCGAAAGCCGCGCCTCGGGCGGAAGTCCGCGCAGCAAGATCAATTCCGCGTAGCGCCGCGAAAGCAGCGGCGCCAACTCCAGTTCACGGTCGGCGTTGGTCAGCACGACATCGGAGCCGGAGGTATCGTTAGGCGACGCCAAACCGCCGCGATGAAGCAGTGCACCGCCGACCATGGCCATCTCCGCCCGCGTACGAACGAGAAGGGGATGGGCCTTTCTCGCGCGATTGGCGATCTCGCTGCCGCTATCGTTCGGGACATCGGGCCGTTGCCAGGCAATGGAAGTTGCGCGCTCCGGGGTGGCGGCAGGACTTTTCACCGCCGGTTGCTCCGGCATGATGAAGCTCGCCAAAGCGAGCACGCCGCTCACCGTAAGGACGCAAGCCGCGCTGAGGCAGCCGGCAACGAGCATGTTCGCTTGGCGCTGACGCCGGTGGAAATCGCGCACGAGGGCACGCACCATCACCTGTGAGGATGGCAATGCCGCCGTGCTGGTGAGCGGATGCGGTGCCGAAGTTCCGTTGCTCAGGATGCGGAAATCGCTTGGCTCAGCGCGCAGCGGGGGAGGGCTGATGCGCGGACGTTCCGCGAGGCGGATTTCCGCAAGGGCGGCATCGCGCCGGGCCCGCAGGTCGCGGACGTGTTCTTCCAGCCGGCCGTGGGCGAGCGCATCAAGCCGCGCGGCCAGCGAGCCTGGATAGGTGATCCTTAAAGGCGGCGCCGGCACGAGCTGCGGGCGCGGAAACTGCTCGAGGGACGGTCCGCCCTTTAGCGGAACGGCGCTGCGTCCATGCGGTTGCCAATCGCGTCGCAATGCGAGGGGCATGGGGGAACCAGTCATGATTTCGCTCCATCATGTCAGGCGGGCTTCTCATCCCGCGTATCGTCCTCCCCCCGTTCCCCGATGCAGATCTGGCGCGCCTAGTGTTGCCGTGCGCGCCGCCATTCAATGAACTCCTGAAACAACGCTTCTCTTTGGTCTTCGCTTATGGACGCGCTTGTCGGTACTTGCGGTTCCGTGGCGGTGAGACGGACTTCGGCTGGCCCCGCTTCCGCCACAGGCTGCGATTGCAGGCCAAGCCATGCTTCGGCAGCGCCCGCGCGCGGAAGGCCGGGAATGCTGGCGGCGAGATTGACGTCCCGCCATTTCTGATGGTGATCGCCCACCCTGAGCGCAGCGAGGCCAGTGAAGAAGTTCCCGACGAGAACTTCGAGCCAAGCCTTGTAGGCGCCACGTGCCGCATCGCCTTTGTCTACAGCGGCGAGAAGAGCGAGCCCTGTTGCAATCGTGGGCACATCCGCGTTGCCGTCGATCAAGCCCGGATAGTCATCATGCTCGAGACGCGTCGGCAGGTAGACGGCTTGCAACGCTTCGCTGAAGGGCACGGCCAGAAGATGCAGGTTCTCTTCGTCCAGCGAGGCTAGATAGGGCAGCGGTTTACCGCCGACGCCGACCAGCGCGGCGATCTCGTTCCGCTTCAGCAAATTCAGGGCGCGGGTTGCCTCGATAGGAAGGGCCTCGATCTCGATCTTCAGCGCGGCAAACAGCGAGGCGGCGGTGATGGCCGAGCTCGATCCGGAGGGGCCGACGGCCACCTTCTGCCCGGCGAGGTCTTCGATTTTTGTGATGTGACGCCCCGCCAGGATGTGGACCTCTTGCGGTGCGAGCCGTGCAATCAGCGCAAGGCGCTCCTCGAGCCTGCCGCCGAGTTCGACGTCTTTGGCGTAGGCGAGAGCATCGGTGGAAATGAAGGCCGCGCCGATTTTCGGATCGGAAAGTAATTGGACGATCGCGTTGAATCCGGCGTCTCCGCGCTCGATCCTGAC
>DASQLK010000134.1:0-5078 GCA_035630055.1 Methyloceanibacter sp.
ACGGTCGCCGCCCATCGCGTCTTATAAGCGCGCAATATGACGATTGGTTCGGGCGCTGACAAATCAGGCGGGATATGACAGCAGAATGCCTAAGCGGCTACGGGGCTTCGACGCGCCGCTGCGCGCATTTCTTGGTGGCGAACTCGTTCACCATCTTCACGACTTCCGGCCCCAAGAAATTCGACTGGTTGTCGATGCCGGTGCCCGCATAGAGCAGGGGGGACAAGAAGGCGGGAGCCTTGGTCTCACCCCAGTTGATCGAGGCTTTGACCGCTTTGCCCTTCTCGAAGTGCACGGAAGGGGAGAGGTTGATCTCGATCACGTAGGGCTCGCCTTCGCCTTTGCGGTCGAGGGTGCAGCGCACCGTCTGCTTCTTCACTTTCACGTCTTGCGACGGCTCCGTCATGGCGCGGGCGAGCGGCGCGCGCTCCAGCTCGAGCTGCGAACGGCAGACAGCCTTGCCGTAAGGCCAGTCCACCTTGCCCCCGAGCAGCTTGGTGATGTCTTCCTCGCGCCAGGTCTTCACGATGGCGCAGGAGACGTCATCGCCGGTCGGATCGGCGGTCGCAAAGATGTTGCAGATTTCCGCCTTGCAGGCTTTGCGCGCCTCTTTCTGCGCCTTCTCCTCGGGGGTCAGGACGCGCTTGTCGGCGTCGACGAGCGGCGTCGTCTCCTCCGCGTTCGCAGGGCCAAGCGGGGAGAAAACGACCACCCATGCCGCGAGAAAAAGCCCGATCACGTTCCACATTACGCGCGCCCTTCGAGAATATCAGGCCCGCATATAGGCATGGAATTGTGGCGGCGCTACCCGCGTGTTCACCTGGCGAGCGCGGCCACGATCGCCTCGCCCATCTCGCGCGTGGAGACCGTGCGGCAGCCGTCCTGGGCGATATCGGCCGTACGCAGGCCCTGGTCTAGGACGCCAGCAATGGCGGTCTCGACCTTGTCGGCCGCTGGGCCCAGATCGAGCGAGTAGCGCAGGCACATGGCAAAGCTTGCAATGGTGGCGATGGGGTTCGCCACGCCCCTGCCGGCGATGTCGGGGGCGGAGCCATGCACGGGCTCATAGAGAGCGCGGCGGCGGCCGTTCGCATCCTCTGCGCCGAGCGAGGCCGATGGCAGCATGCCGAGGGAACCCGTGCACATGGCCGCCTCATCGGACAGCATGTCGCCGAACAGATTATCGGTGACGATGACGTCGAACTGCTTCGGATAGCGCACGAGCTGCATGGCGCAATTGTCGGCGAGAATGTGCTCGAGCTTCACGTCGGAATAATGGTCCTTGTGTATACGCGTGACGACCTCGTTCCACAGGACGCCCGTCTTCATCACGTTGCGCTTCTCTGCGGAGTGCACGAGGTTCGAGCGCTTGCGCGCGAGGTCGAAGGCGACGGCGGCGATGCGCTCGATCTCGTAGGTCTCGTAGACCTGGGTATCGATCGCGCGCTTCTGGCCGTTGCCCAGATCCTCGATGGTCTTTGGCTCGCCGAAATAGACGCCGCCGGTCAGCTCGCGCACGATCATGATGTCCAGCCCCTCGACGCGGTCGCGTTTCAGTGCGGACGCATCGGCAAGGGCCGGGTAGCAGATCGCGGGGCGGAGATTGGCGAAGAGCTCAAGATCCTTACGCAGGCGGAGAAGGCCTGCCTCGGGGCGCTGGTCGTAAGGTACGCCATCCCATTTCGGACCGCCGACAGCACCGAGCATGACGGCATCGGCATCGAGCGCGCGCCCCATCGCGGCATCGGAGATCGCCTCGCCATGAGCGTCGTAGGCGCAACCGCCAACGAGGTCGGTCTCGGTCTCGATCTTGGCGATGCCGGACGCATTAACCCATTCAATGACGCGCTCGGCCTCGGCCATCACTTCGGGGCCGATGCCGTCGCCTGGCAGAAGGAGCAGTTTGTAGGATGTCATGCTTTTGCTAACTCCTGTGCTAGACGATTGCGGCACCGGGGCCTTCGCTCATTGGCGGCTTTGGGTAAAGGGAGAGACATATGCTGACAAGGGCAGTTTTCGCGTTCGCTTTGACATGCGCGTTTATGGGGCCGGCGGCGGCTGAGACCAAGGTGCTCGCGCTCGGCATCGCGGCTAAAGAAGTCACGCAGGATGAGCTGGCGGCCGGTACGGATCTGCCGAAGCCGAAATTCAACACGGCGGCGGTGGCCTACGTGCTCGCGGCCGACGTCAAGAAAGGCGATGCCGTCGAGATCGCGCTGGTCAAGGATGGAAAAGCGCTGATGCACAACACCGAGACGCTTGCCAAGGACGAGGCCAAATTGCTGCTGCAAGCGGGAAAGCGTGGGGTGCCGGCCGGCGGTTGGCCGGATGGTAGCTATGCCGCCAATCTGAAGATCACGCGCGACGGCAAGACCATCGTCGAGCAGACCAGTGAGGCGATGCCGTTCGAATGAGCCGAAGTGACTGCAACCGCTCTTGGCTTGGGGCGTTGATGCTCCAAATCACCGAGGTCGCATGGGTCTCAAAGCAATCGCGTTCAACTGCACTCTCAAAGCCGGCAAGGAAGCATCCTCGACGGAGATCCTTCTCGGTCAAATCCTCGAGGCCATGAAGCCACACGAGGTCGAGGGCGAGATCGTCCGTATTGTCGATCACGATGTGAAGCCCGGCGTCACCTCCGACGAGGGCAAGGGCGATGCGTGGCCGGAACTGCGCCGCAAGGTTTGGCGGCCGACATCTTCATCCTCGGCACGCCAATCTGGCTCGGACAGCCTTCAAGCGTCTGCAAGCGCGTGCTGGAACGCATGGATGCATTCCTGAGCGAAACCGACGACATGAATCGGATGGTATCTTATGGCCGCGTGGCGTGCGTGGCGGTCGTCGGCAACGAGGATGGCGCGCATCATGTCAGCGCAGAGCTCTACCAGGCGCTTGCCGACGTAGGCTTCACCATTCCTGCCAATGCGGTGAGTTATTGGGTCGGCGAGGCGATGCACGGCACCGACTACAAGGACCTCAAGAAGACGCCGAAAGAAACGGCGAACGCGACCGCCATGCTGGTGAGCAACAGCGCGCATCTTGCCAAGCTGCTGAAGGCGCAGCCTTATCCCGGATACAAAATCCGGATAAGCGCGAGATCAGTCTAGATCCAGGGCCTCTCGACTTTCGTTCTCGCTTCGAAGGTGGTGATAGCATCGGCCTTTTGCATGGTGAGGCCGATGTCGTCGAGACCTTCAAGAAGGCAGCGCTTCAAGAACGGATCGATCTCGAACTTGATGGCGCCGCCGTCTGGCCCACGAATTTCCTGTGCCTCGAGATCGATCGTGAGCCGTGCGTTGTCGCCGCGCGAGGCATCATCGAGCAGTTTGTCGATCTCGCTCTGCGGCAGCGTGATCGGGAGAATGCCGTTCTTGAAACAGTTGTTGTAAAAGATGTCGGCGAAGGACGGCGCGATGATGCAGCGGAAGCCGAAATCGAGAAGCGCCCAAGGCGCATGCTCGCGCGACGAGCCGCAGCCGAAATTGTCGCCGGCGATGAGGATCGTGGCCCTGTCATAGGGCGGCTTGTGCAGAATGAAGTCGTCCTTCCTCACGCCTGTTTCGTCGTAGCGCAGCTCCGCGAAGAGACCCTCGCCCAAGCCTGTGCGCTTGATGGTCTTGAGATACTGCTTCGGAATGATCATGTCGGTGTCGACGTTGATCATGGGAAGCGGCGCGGCGATGCCGGTGAGCGTGGTGAACTTTTGCATGGCTCGATCCTTGGTCGGCGGTGAGGCCTATCTAGCTGCTGCGAGCGGCGCTTTCCAGCCTCCGGCAGCGCTCGTGTTTCTCCGCTTTGCAGCATGCCGGGCGCGGACTAAGGTCCGGCCTCACGGCGAGCAGGGTCAGAGGGAGCAGCGTCTATGACGGGAACGTTGGTTTACGAGGCGCATCCGGCCATGTTCCGGGCGCACCCGATGTGGTTCATCCTCTGCGTGGTGCTGATCCCCGTCTTCGGCGTCGGCATTCTCCTCCTCATCTATTGGTACATCCTGACGCGCGCGACGGCGCTTTCGGTCACGGAGAATGAGCTCATGTATGAGCGGGGCATCCTCAGCAAAGACCGCACGTCGGTATCGCTCCGCCATGTGCGCGCCGTGAACGTGTCGCAGGACTTCGTCAACCGTATCCTCGGCGTCGGCACCGTAGAGATTTCGACTGCCGGCGACGAGCCCGAGTTCACGATCAAGGACCTGCCGGACCCGCATACCATCCGTGAGGCGATCTCGCGGGCGCAGGCGATGGCTGGCGGCGACTAAGGCGAGGGATCATGCCGGGCGCAGAGGATAGACGCGACCGCAAGGACGCAACGCGCATGTTCGCCGCTGCGGGCATCGCGCTCGTGCTTTTGCTTCTGATCGGGGCGGCCGGTTTCTATCTCTTCACCGATTGGCTCGCCACGTCGGACCCGTTCTCCGCTGGGCTTGGGTTGAAGGGGGCGGCGCTCGTCGCCCTCGGCGTGTCGTTCGTCGCGATCCTGGTGATGACCGTCGCGTCCGGCGGCGACGCGATCTTCGGCGAACTGCCGTTCACCATCCTCGGCTTTCTGATTTTCTTCGTGATCTTTTGGCTGCTGACCGCCTGGATCTTCTGATCCGGCGGAAAGCTAATCCGAGGGGCCGAGCGTATGGGCGCGGGTCGGCGGGCTGGAGGTGTAGCGGCCTGAGCCCTTGACCGCATTGGCATAACATTGGCGCATCGACTCGCAGCGGACCGGTCCCGGCGGATGCACGGCATCGCCTTTCAACGTCGAGATAAAGGTGCAAATGTCTTCGAGCCCAACTGCATCTAGCCATCCGTAGCGGACGCCGCGGCGCACGGCGAAGCAGTCGGCAGCGGATTCGTCGGCGCCGATGAACTGATGGCCGCATTCGTGGGAATAGACGTAGAGCTTGACCGCGGTGGAGAGGCCGTTGATCTTCTTAGTATTGAGGATCACGAAGCCGGGAAAGGCGCCGCCCCAACTGTCGAAGTTCGGATTGAGAACGGTCGGGCGCTTGCCGCAGTTCACGGTCTTGCCGTCGATCTTCAGTGCGCCGTGGTTGACGACCTTCGCGTCGGGGCCGGACTGTTCCAGGT
>DASQLK010000135.1:0-2538 GCA_035630055.1 Methyloceanibacter sp.
CCAATGAGAAAATCCACGACGCTCAGCTCGCCAAGCACAAAGTCGCGGCCGGCAAGCTGTGCGTCGAGCACCGGGAGGAAGCGTTGCAGACGTGCGTAAGCGTCTTGCATGATCCCCGGGTCGTTGCCGCCGGTCTTTAAGACCTTAGGCTTGATGAAGATCTCCCAAGCGAGCGCGTCCATCGCCGCTTCCGCGCCGCCGGTCCACCAGAAAAGCCACTGATCGATCAGCGCTTGCGTCTTGGCATCGGTACCGCCAAGGCCGCGCTCCGGATGCTTCGCCGCGAGATACTTCAGGATGGCCGGCGATTCCCAGACAACGAAGCCATCGTCGTCGAGGGTCGGCACGCGGCCGTTGGGATTGCGGCCGAGAAATTCATCCGTCCGCGTCTCCCCGATGCGCGGGTCGCAAGAGACCGTCTGCAACGGAATGCCCATTTCGGCAGCGAGCAGGCGCACCTTGCGCGCATGCGGGGAGTCTTTCATGTCGTAAAGGGTGATGGTCATGGCTAGCGTCCCTCGCTAAGGAAGCGGGTGATGGCGTCGTTGAAACGGCGCGGCGCTTCGAGGTGCACGAGGTGACCTATGCCCTGCAACACCTCGACGCGTCCGTTCTTCATCTTGGCGGCGAGGTCCTGCGCAAGCTTCGTGTTCTGGCCCATTTGAGCGCGCACGGCTTCGGGAGCAGAGTCGCGTCCCGGGGCGAGATGGTCGTTCTCGCCCATGATGAAGAGCACCGGCTGCGGCAGCAGCGGAATCTCCTGCACGACCGGCTCGCGCCAGATCATCTGCGCGGAGCTTGCAAAGGAGCGCAGCCAGCGCGGGTATTCGGCGCTGTCGCGGATGCGGGTGCGCGCCTGCACATAGGGTTCGACGGCCTCCGCGGAGAGGGTCGGGGCGTAGGCGGTCATGAGCTGACGCTTGAACGTCTCCGGCGTGACCTTGGCCTCCGTCTCGATCAAACGTTCGAGCGGCGCCGGCGGCACATAAAGACGGTAGTCCTCAAGTCCGATCGGCGCTGCGAGCACGATGCGCTCGACGCGCTCGGGATAGGTGCGGGCGAAGCGGACCGCGAGCATGCCCCCCATGGAGTGGCCGATGATATCGGCCTTCTCGACGCCGAGTTCGTCCAGCAGCGTCATCGTCTGGCGGGCGAGATCGTCGAAGTGCAGATCAAACGCGGGCTTGCTCGATTTGCCGAAGCCGATCTGGTCCGGCACGACGACGCGGTAGCCGGCTTGGGTCAGGGTCTTAATCGCGCCTTCCCAATAGCTGGAAGGAAAATTCCTGCCGTGAAGGAGCAACACGGTGCGGCCGTTGCCATCGCCGTCGGGGCGCACATCCATGTAGGCCATGCGGAGGCGCTCGCCTTCGTGGCTGACGGGCAGGGTGCGCACGGGATACGGGTAGGCAAAGCCTTCGAGCGCGATGCCATACGGCTCCTCTATCTGCGCCAAGGCAGCCGAAGACAGCGCCAGGACAGGCATCAGCAGCAGAATCAGGAGGCCTGTGGTTGGCGCCGACGGCAGCCGGAAGGAAAGTGCAACGTCTTGTATCCTCATGCGATCATCCCAATCTTTAGCCGGCGCGCGGGAGGGTTAAGGCGCATTTCCTTTGTCTTTGCAAACGTTTGAGAGGACTGCTATCCCGTTCACTCGCTCGGTCGGGGGCGCAATTTAGCCGTCAGCAGCGCGTAAGGTCGCGCCGCCGATGCCCCCTTGCGATTACCTGCGAAAACAACAGCCATGTTCAAACGCTTTCTCATCGCTGCCCTGATCATTGCCGTGTTTCTCGGCGGCGTGGCCTATTTCCAGCTCGTCTTCAAGCCGAAGATGATTGCGGAGTTCGTCGGCAAAATGGCGCCGCCGGCCGCCACCATCACGGCCGAACCGGCGAAGCTGGAGAAGTGGTCCGACAAGGTGCACGCGATCGGCACCGTGATCGCCATCGAAGGCGTGGACGTCGCGCCCCAGGTCGGCGGCATCGTCACGGCATATCTCTTTGACAGCGGCCAAGACGTCGAGAAAGGCGCGAAGCTCGTGCAGCTCGATACGTCGGTTGAGGAAGCCGAACTCGCCAGCAACAAGGCAACGCTGATCGAGGCAAAGCTCGACTTCGACCGCCAGGTCAATCTCGTGAAGAAGGGCGCCGTTTCGCAGGCCACGCTCGACGCCACGGTCGCGAAGCGTGACGCGGCCATCGCCGCCGTGCAGCGCGTCGAGGCGATCATCGCGCAAAAGAACATCGCCGCACCGTTTGCGGGCAGGCTCGGTCTCCGCCGCGTGGAAAAGGGACAGTATGTCTCACCGGGACAGGCGCTTGTTTGGCTGCAAGCGCTCGATCCGATCTGGGTGGACTTCCCGGTGCCGGAAGGCGACGTCGACAAATTCAAGATCGACTCGACCGTGCAGCTGACAACGGACGCCTTTACCGGCCAGACCTTCACCGGCGAGGTCGAAGCTTTTGACGCGCGCCTCAACCAGGATACCCGCACCCTCATGGTGCGGGGCAAGATCCCAAATGCGGATCGGAAGCTCTT
>DASQLK010000136.1:0-10658 GCA_035630055.1 Methyloceanibacter sp.
GATCGAGACCGACCGCCGTCTCATCGGCGAACGCATCGACGTCATCCGCAAGGAGCTGGAGCAGGTGCGCCGCACCCGCAGCCTGCACCGCAAGTCGCGCGAGCGCGTGCCATACCCAACCGTCGCGCTCGTCGGCTACACGAATGCCGGCAAGTCGACCTTATTCAACGCCCTGACCGGTGCCGGCGTGCTCGCCGAGAATACGCTGTTTGCGACTCTCGATCCTACCATCCGCAGCCTCGGTCTTCCCGGCGGCACCAAAGCCGTTCTGTCCGACACTGTTGGGTTCATCTCCGATCTGCCGACCGCCTTGATCGCGGCCTTTCGCGCCACCCTCGAGGAGGTCGAGCAGGCCGATCTCATCCTGCATGTGCGCGACATCGCCGACGCATCCACGCGCAGTCAGCGCGCTGACGTTAATGCCGTCCTGAACGAGATCGGCATCGATGCCGATGCGGAGCCGGGCCGGGTGCTCGAAGTCTGGAACAAGGCCGATCTCCTCGACGTCGAGAATGCGGCGCGCGTGCAAAACGAAGCGCGGCGCGAAGGTGCCGTCGTCGTCTCCGCCGTGACCGCGCTCGGCTTCGACACGCTGCTCGCCGAGATCGAGCGGCGCCTCAATCGCACCCGCGATGTCATGCGCATCGAGGTTGGACCGGACGAGGGCGCGCTTGAGAACTGGATCTACGAGAATTGCGAGGTGGTGGAGCGCGAAGATCGCGGCGAGGGCGTCACGGCCTTGCGGATGCGCATCGCCCCGGAGAAGCGTCCTGTGCTCGCGCGCATGGCGGGCGCCGCCCGACTCGGCGACGCCGCGGAGTAGGCTTCAGGTCTTTCGCTCGGCATCCTTCGCCGCATCCCACAGCCTGTCCATCTCTTCCAGCGTTGCGTCCTCCGGCTTGCGGCCTTCGCGGCTGAGCGCGTCCTCGATGGAATGAAAGCGCCGCACGAATTTCGCATTCGCCGAACGCAACGCGGTCTCCGGGTCGACATCCAAATGCCGCGCGATATTGGCCATCACGAAGAGGAGGTCGCCGAACTCCTCGGCGACCTGCGTCGCGTCGCTCGTGCCGGCCGCGCTGTCCGCAAGCGCCGCCTTGAGCTCGGCGAGTTCTTCCTCTGCTTTGTCGATGACCGGCGTCAGCTCGGGCCAATCGAATCCGACCCGCGCCGCGCGCTTCTGCAGCTTCACTGCGCGCGTGAGGGACGGCAGCGCGGGCGGTACGTCGTCGAGAACCGATGCCGGCACCGCACCATTCCGCTCGGCCTTTTCCTCCGCCTTGATGCGCTCCCAGAGATTATCGCGCAGGAATTCGTCACGCCGCGATGGGTCACTAAACACATGCGGATGGCGCCGGATCATCTTCGCGGTGACGGCATCGACGACATCGCTAAAATTGAAGCGATCGCTCTCGGCCGCCATCTGCGCGTGGAAGACGACTTGCAGCAGGAGGTCGCCAAGCTCGTCTCGGAGCGCGTCCATATCGCCGCGCTCGATCGCATCGGCGACCTCGTAGGCTTCCTCGATCGTGTATGGCGCGATGGTCGCGAATGTCTGCTCGCGGTCCCACGGGCAACCGCTCTCAGGATCGCGCAGCCGCGCCATCACAGCGAGCAGGTCCGCGATCTCATGGCGCTTCGTCATGCCTGAAGCGACGCCGTGGCTGGCTGCGTCAAAGCCGAGTCGGCTGGCCGCAAACATCTAAAATTGTAAGTAAGTTCAAGGAAGTAGCCGGAATCGCACTCCCTCCGGCCCCATCCCTTATTCGCATAAGGTATATTATGGAAAATAAGGGGATGGGACGATCCCGGGGCACTCGGCGCCCCGCGCATCTATTTGCGCTCGTAGTGGTCGCGCACGAGACGATCCAGTAGCCGCACGCCGAAGCCGGATCCCCAGCTGCGATTGATGTCGGTATCAGCGCACGCCATGCCGGTGCCCGCGATGTCGAGATGCGCCCACGGCGTCGGCTCCTTGACGAAGCGCTGCAGGAATTGCGCTGCCGAGATAGAGCCGCCCCAGCGTCCGCCCGTGTTCTTCATGTCGGCGACTTTGGAGTCGACCAGCTTGTCGTATTTCGGTCCAAGCGGCAGCCGCCACAGCTTCTCGCCCGTCGCGGTGCCGGCATCGAGCAGCTGCGACGAAAGCTCGTCATTATTCGAGAACAGTCCCGCATGCTCCTTCCCGAGCGCGACCATGATCGCGCCGGTGAGTGTTGCGAGATTGACCATCGCCTGCGGCTTGAAGCGATCCTGCGCGTACCAGAGACAATCTGCGAGCACCATGCGCCCTTCCGCATCCGTGTTCAGCACTTCGATCGTCTTGCCCGACATGGCCTTGACGACGTCACCGGGACGTTGCGCGCTGCCGCTTGGCATGTTCTCGACGAGACCGATGATGCCGACGACGTTCGCTTTCGCTTTCCGCTCCGCAAGTGTCTGCATGAGCCCAACGACGCAGGCGGCGCCAGCCATGTCGCCCTTCATGTCTTCCATGCCCGCGGACGGCTTGAGCGAGATGCCGCCGGCGTCGAACGTGACCCCCTTGCCGACGACGACGAAAGGCTCGCCGCCCTTCGGTCCTGCGCCCTTCCACTGCATGACGACGACGTGAGATGGCTTCTCGCTACCCTGCCCGACGGCAAGCAGCGCGCCCATGCCGAGCTTCTTCAACGCCGGCTCGTTCAACACCTCGACCTGCACGCCGACCTTGGTGAGCTCCTTGGCGCGCTGTGCGAATTCCGTCGGCCCGAGCACGTTCGCTGGCTCGTTGACGAGATCGCGCGCTGTGTCGACACCGCGGGCGATAGCCTGGCCCGTGGCGAACGCCTTCGTCGCCGCGCGCGGATCGCCGCAATGAATGACGACCTTCTTCAGAGCCTTCTCCGGCCCGTCATTCGCCTTCTTGGATTTGTCGGTGGTTTTGTACTTTTTGAAGCTGTAGCCGCGCAGCAACATCCCGAGGGAAAAACTCGCGACCTCGTCGGTGTCGAGATCGCCCTCGGCCGTCTCCAGATAGACGTGCGCGGTCTGTCCTTCCTTGCCGGTCAGGATGCCACGCAGGCAGCCGCCGATATTGAGCCAGTCCTCCGGGCCGAATTCCTTGGGCTTCCCGATGCCCGCGACCACGAGGCGCGACAGATCGAGGCCCGAAGGCGCCAGCAAGTTGATATAGCTATCGCGCTTACCCTTGAAAGCGCTGATTTCTGCAGCCCGCGTTAGCAAACCTTTGGACTTCTTGTCGAAATCTTGGGCGGCGGCAGTAAATTTGGGCCCATCCTCGGAAAGGACAACGACGACGCCCTCCCCGGGACTCTTGAGGCTGGCGAAGGAAACGGTCGGTTGATCGCTCACGAAGGAACTCCCCTTGAAGTGCCCGCGCCGTCGCACCCAGCGAAGGGCGGACCAGTGGCGCCGGCACCCGCTCCGGCGCGCTCACCGATGCACATTTGCAACAGCGGCAGGGATAACTCTACCCTAGGTAAATCCTGCGCCGGATGAAAGCAAGCCGGGCCGAAAACGCCGAAATTCCGCCACGTTACCCTGATGGGAATCGCAAATGGCAACAATTGGTTGGCGCGTCCGGCCAGCCGCCATTGTGCCACTTGGGGGACATAGCGAAACGGCCATGACACTCTTCGGCCGATACGTGATGCTGCAGGTGACGACTGCCTTCTTCGTCATTCTCATCACACTGACGTCCATCGTCTGGCTCGCCACGGTGCTGAAGGAGCTCGACCTCATCACCTCGCAAGGCCAGGGGATCACCCTCTTCCTGCAGATGACGATGCTGAGTCTGCCTAGCCTGATCTCCCTGATCGCGCCGAATGCGGTGCTGATGGCCTCGCTTTACACCCTCGATCGCATGAATGGCGACAGCGAGCTGATCGTCATGACGGCGGCCGGCGCACCCATCTGGCGCATCGGCATCCCGTTTGTGATTCTCGGGACGGCAGTCAGCGTCTTCATCCTCTTGATCAACCTCTATGTCGGCCCACTGGCGATGCGCGAGCTGCGCAGCCTCGTCACCCAGGTTCGCGCCGATTTGATCTCCCAAGTCCTTCAGCCTGGCCGTTTTTCCAGTCCCGAGCCAGGCCTTTCCTTCCACATCCGCGACCGCACCATGACCGGCGACCTCCTGGGTCTGCTGGTCCACGACGAGCGCGATGACAAGGAAGTCATGAGCTATCTGGCCGAACGCGGGCGAATCGTGACGAATGAGGACGGCGCCTATCTCGTGATGTTCGATGGTTACGTGCATCGCTTCAACGCCGAAGCCAAAGATAAAAACGTGCAAATCGTAGCGTTCGATCAGAACATGCTGGATCTTTCCGAGTTCAACACCAAGGCCCTGGGCAATAAGGGCATCGCTCCCCGCGAGCGCTATCTGGGCGAGCTTTTGAGCCCCAACGCCAAGGATTTGAAGGATTACGCCGGCCAGCTCCGCTCCGAGCTGCATGACCGCTTCGCTTCGGCCCTCTACCCTCTCCTGTTTGCCTTCATCGCGGTGGCCCTTCTTGGCCATGCGCGGACCACCCGGGAGAGCCGCTGGGCACAGATCCTGATCGCCTTCGGAATCGCCCTTGGGTTGCGTGTTTCAGGGCTCACAGCCGGCAATCTTGTGGCCCTAAATGCCTCAGCCGTAGCCTTGGTTTATGCTATTCCGGTGGGGGCGATTCTCGTTGCGGCATGGGCCGCGCACGTTAGAATGTCGCCAGAGCTTCGGTCCAAGCTGAGCTTTGAGTTCAAGCTTCAGCCAAAAACCATAAGATTCTGGGCCGTTAGAGGGATGCAGGCGAAGTGAGAGCGCAGATGCGGGGCATCAGTGCAGCGGGGACTCTTGCGCGCTATTTTTCGGCGCGATTCCTCGTTGCCATGCTGGCGATGTTCGCCATCTGCTGCGTGCTCATTTTCTTCGTCGATTTGATCGAGATGCTGCGCCGCGCGGGCAAATATTCCACCGATGTGCCGGGCTACATGCTGGCCTGGATCACCCTTCTGCGCCTGCCGTCCTTCTCCGAACTGGTGCTGCCCTTCGCTGTCCTGATCGGCTCGATCGGCGTCTTCCTGATGCTGAACCGATCCTCCGAGCTTGTCGTCCTGCGCGCCGCTGGCGTCTCGGTGTGGCAGTTCATGCTGCCGGCGATGATCGTCGCCTTCCTTCTCGGCATCGCCTTCATGCTGCTCTACAACCCCGTCGCCGCTGTCGCCCGCGGCGAGGCCGAACGTATCTATGCGCTGGCCTTTGGTCGCGACGAGTCGATCCTCAAGTCCAACAAGAACTCTGGCGCCTGGCTGCGCGAGGACGGTGTCGACGGACCGTCGGTGCTGCATTCCCTCGATGTCTTGAACCAAGGCCTCGAACTGCGCGGCGTCACCGTGTTCCAGTACGACCGCGAGCATCGCCTCACCGAGCGTGTCGAGGCGTCACGGGCCGTGCTGAAGGACGGTCATTGGGAGATGCAGAGCGCTTGGGTCAGTGCGGTCGGTCAGGAAGCGGCCTTCTACGAGACCTACATCGTGTCGACCTACCTGACGCCGACGCAGGTGCGCGACAGCCTCGGCACGGTGTTCTCGATCTCGTTCTGGGACCTGCCGAACTTCATCCAGATCGCTGAGCGTGCCGGCCTGCCCGCTACGCAATACCGCGTGCAGTATCAGCTGTTGCTGTCGCGTCCGTTCCTCCTCGTGACGATGGTGCTCATCGCCGCGACCTGCTCCTTGCGCAGTTTCCGCTCCGGCAGGATTATGCTGAACGCGATGATCGGTCTCGCCGCGGGCTTCGCCTTCTTCGTCTTCGCCGAGGTGTCGCGCAATTTCGCCATGTCCGGACTGACCTCCGCCGTCGCCGCCGCGTGGGTCCCCGTCGTCGTCGCGGCAAGCCTCGCACTCACCGTGCTCTTGTACAGAGAGGACGGCTGACCATGCGCACGGGGGAGATCGTGAGGAGGATCGGCCGGGCCCTGCCCGGCATCGCCGCGTCTATGGGGCGTCGCGCGGCCGGCCTTCGCACACATGCCATCGCTGGCCTATTGGCGCTTGTTTTTGGCGGTTTCGCGCTCTCCGGCGCCACCTTCGCGCAGCAGGGCGACCCGAAGCTCGGCGAGATCCTGTCCGCGCCGAGCGTCGGCTCCAACGAGCCGATGCTGCTGCAGGCCGACGAGATGATCTACGACAACGACAACAACAAGATCACCGCCAAGGGCAATGTCGAGATCTACTACGGCAATTACACGCTGCTCGCCGAGCGCGTGGTTTACGACCGCGGCACCAACACGCTGAAGGCCGCGGGCAATGTCAGCATCAAGGACCCCGACGGCGCCGTCATCACCGCGGACAACATCACCCTGACCGACGACTTCCGCGACGGCTTCATCGACGCGTTGAAGCTCGTCACGCAGGACGACACCCGCATCGTCGCCAACTCCGCGTCACGCGAGGCAGGCAACGTCACCGTGTTCAAGGACGGCTGGTTCACCCCTTGTAAGCTTTGCGAGGACAGGCCCGAAAAGCCGCCGACTTGGCGCATTCGCGCGCAGAAGATCACCCACAAGCGCGATCAGGCCACCATCACCTACAAGAACGCCTATTTCGATTTCCTCGGCGTGCCGGTGGTGTGGGTCCCCTACTTCCAGAGCGCCGACCCGACCGTGAAGCGCAAGTCCGGCTTCCTGATGCCGAGCTACGGCAATTCCGACCAGCTCGGCAGCGTCGTGCAGGTGCCGTATTACTTTGCGCTGTCGGAGAATTACGACTTCACCTTCGCGCCGATGGTGACGGAAAAGGAGGGCACGGTCCTCCTCGGCAATTGGCGCCAGCGCGTCGCGAGCGGCGGCTATCACGTCGAGCTCGCCGGCGTCGTCCACAATCCCGGCGACGAGAGCCCCGCCGACGAGGACTTCCGCGGCAGCATCAAGACCGCTGGCAAGTTCGCGCTCAATCCTTATTGGGGCTATGGCTGGGACATTCTCGCCGAGACCGACGACACCTTCCGGCGCTTCTACAATCTCGACACCAAGCTCAAGACCGACCGCGTCTCGCAAGTCTTCCTCGAGGGCCTGCACGACCGCAACTACATGAGCACCCGCTTCTACGAGACGGGCAACCTGCTCTTCACCGACGAGCCGAGCGCGCAAGCCTGGATCCTGCCGGTGGTCGACTACGACTACATCGTCAACCAGCCGATCCTCGGCGGCGAGCTCAGCTTCAACGCCAACGCCATGAACTTCAACAGCGGCGACGAAGGCCCCGACTCCAGCCGCATGATCGCGCAGGCGCAGTGGCGCCGGCAGATGATCGACGGCATCGGTCAGGTCTACACGCCCTTCGCGCAGCTGCGCGGCGACGTCTACGACGTGTCCGGCTTTACCGTCGCCGACACGACGAGCCCGCTCGGCAACAACTTCGAGGGTCCCATCAATCCGAACTCCGTGGAAATTGACAGCAATCCCGTGCGCGGCAACGCCGTCGGCGGCATGGAGTATCGCTATCCCTTCGTCGCCACCACCGGCAACATGACCCATATCCTGGAGCCGATCGGACAGATCATCGCGCGCCCGAACGATATCGGGAACCAGGGTGATATCCCGAACCAGGATGCCATCAGCCTCGTCTTCGACGACACCATCCTGTTCGATATCGACAAGTTCTCGGGCTATGACCGCATCGAGACGGGCACGCGCGCCAATGTCGGCTTGCGCTATACCGCGCAGCTCTACAACGGCGCCTACGCCCGTTGGGTGTTTGGCGAAAGCTATCAGCTCGCGGGCGACAATCCTTACAACGCGCAGACCGGCGCCGGCCTCGACACCGATCGCTCCGATTACGTCACCGGCATCTATGTGCAGGCGAACTCGAACCTGTCCTTTGTCGCGCAGTCGCGCTTGGACGAGGACAACCTGGATATCCAGCGCACCGATCTCGGCTCCTCCGCCAATTACGGCCCCGTCACGGTCGCGGTGAACTACGCCGAGGCCGCGGCGCAGCCCGGCCTCGAGCAGCAGGGTCTCGGCGTGAATGAGGACCGTGCTGAAATTCGCACCGCGGGCGCGCTCGCGTTGACCGAGCGCTGGGCGCTGCTCGGCCAGATCCGCTATGACCTGGAGGAGGACCGCAGGCTCACCGATGCGGTCGGCCTCCGCTATCAGGACGACTGCTTCATGCTCAGCGTCCAGTATGCGCAGAGCGAGATCAAGGACCGCGACATCGAGCCTGAGCAGACGATTATGTTGAACTTCTCGTTGAAATATCTCGGCACCTACAGCGTGCAGAGCGAGGTGATGGGCATGGTCGGGCCGGATGGCTCAGACCTCGATAACCCATAGGCGATTGCTGCTGCCTCCCCCCAAGGGAGCGGCAAGACGCAAGGAGTGATCATGATACGCGTAACGCCCGCCTCCGGGTTGCTGCTGGCATTGGCCTTTGCGGCATGTCTTTTCGCGGGCCGTGCGGCGCTCACGCAGGAGGTGTCGATCGTCGTTCTTGTCAACGACGAGCCGATCTCAGGATACGACATCGAGCAGCGCGAGCGCTTCCTCGCCATCACCACGAAGCGCGAGCCCTCCGCCGCCCTGAAGAAGGAGGCGACCGATCTCCTCATCGAGGAGAAGCTGCAGATGCAGGAGGGCAAGAAGCAAAGCGTCACGCCCGACGAGGCCGACGTGAACAAGATCGTCGAGGACATGGCGAGCAAAAACAACCTCACCGTGGACGGGCTCGGCAAGGCGCTCGGTCAGATGGGCGTCAACCTCAAGACCCTGCGTGACCGCATTCGCGCGCAGCTTGTCTGGCAGGACGTCGTGCGCCGCAAGTTCCGCCGCGAGGTCACGATCGGCGAGGTCGATGTCGACAAGGCGCTCTCGGAAAGCGGCGAGCAGAAACCGGAAGGCGCCGACGAGACGAGCTTGCAGCTGCGCCAGATCAAGTTCGAGGTGCCGAGCGGCGATCAGCGCGCCGTTGCCGCGCGCCTCGCCGAAGCGGAAGGCCTCCGCGCCCGCTTCAACTCCTGCGCCACCGTCACCGAGCTCGCCAACAGCGTCCAGGGCGCGAGCGTGAAGTCCCTGTCGGACCAGGCCCCGGCCTCCCTGGCCCAGCCGGCCCGCCTTCTCGTCATGAACGCTAAGGTCGGGCAGATGACCCCGCCGACTCTTTCGCCGTCCGGCATCGAGCTTTATGCCGTATGCGGCAAGAAGGCGATCAGCGCGACCGCCGAGGTGCGGCAGCAGACCGAGCGCAAGCTTCTCAATGATGAGTTGTCGGTGCGCGCCGAGCGCCTGCTGCGCGATCTAAAGCAGGAAGCCTTCATCGAATATCGCTGACCTCGTTTCCGTGCTAGCCCCCTGCCATGGGTTCTAGCGACAAGCCCCTCGCCCTCACGCTCGGCGATCCGGCCGGCATCGGGCCTGACATCACGCTCCTCGCATGGCTGGCGCGGACACGCGAAGCGCTGCCCGCCTTCGCGTTGCTTGGCGATCCAGACCTCATGGCGACCCGCGCGGAGAGCCTCGGCCTCCAGGTCCCCATCGCCCGGATATCAGCGCTCGGCGAAGCGTCCCAATTTTTCGCCGATGCCTTGCCCGTGCTCCCCATTCCACTCGGCGCCCCCGTACGCCCCGGCGTGCCCGATGTGGCATCCGTCCCCGCCGTGCAGCGCTCCATTGAGGAGGCGGTTCGGCTCGCGCTGGCAGGCGAGGCCGCGGCCGTCGTCACCAACCCGATCAGCAAGGCCACGCTCTATCGCGGCGGCTTCACCTTCCCGGGCCATACCGAGTACCTCGCCTCTCTCGCCAAGGGCGATGACGCTGCGCCGTTCCCCGTGATGATGCTCGTCGGTGCGGACCTCCGCGCCGTTCCGGTCACCATCCACATCCCGCTCAAGGATGTCCCCGCTGCGCTAAGCCAAGATCTCATCCTCGCCACGATCGAGATCACCGCGCGCGATCTCAGCCGCCTGTTCGGCATTGCGCGGCCGCGCATAGCCGTCGCCGGCCTCAATCCCCACGCCGGCGAGGAAGGCAGCCTCGGCCGTGAGGAGATCGAGATCGTCGCGCCGGCAATCGCTGCGGCGCGTGCCAAGGGGCTCGACGTCACCGGCCCGCATCCCGCCGACACGTTGTTCCATGCCGCCGCGCGCAAGACTTACGATGCCGCGATCACCATGTATCACGACCAGGCGCTCATCCCGGTCAAGACGCTCGCCTTCGACACCGGGGTCAATGTCACGCTCGGTCTTCCCTTCATTCGCACCTCGCCGGATCACGGCACCGCCTTCGGGCTTGCGGGCACCGGCAAGGCAAGTCCCGCGAGCCTGATCGCCGCCCTTCGTCTTGCTGCCGCCATGAGCAAGACGGAAGCGAGGAGCGCGTGACGAGCCCCGACGGCCTGCCCCCGCTGCGCGACGTCATCCGCGCCCTTGACCTCACCGCGAAGCGCAGCCTCGGTCAGAACTTTCTGCTTGATTTCAATTTGACCCGCCGTATTGCCCGCGCCGCAGGTCCCCTCGACGACGCCACGATCGTGGAAGTTGGGCCCGGTCCGGGGGGCCTCACCCGCGCGCTCCTCATGGAGGGCGTATCTCGCGTCATCGCCATCGAGAAGGATGCGCGCTGCCTGCCGGCTCTGGCGTCCATCGCCGCGCACTATCCGGGGCGGCTTGAGAT
>DASQLK010000137.1:0-6775 GCA_035630055.1 Methyloceanibacter sp.
CCGGTGACAACACCTATCACGGCTTCGAGAAGCGCCCGATCGAGGGCGTACGCATCTCGCTCATCATCAATTACGTCACGGACGAGTGGCGCGCCCGGGAGCAACTTGCCTTCCCGGAAGAGCCCATCGCCTAAGCGCGGCAACGTTGTGATTGCAAGCGATGCCCGGCCTTTGCCGGGCATTTGCTTATGCGGGGGGCTCTCGGCCTTGGCCGGCCCTCCGCCGAGGCTTAGAAGCGGGCTATGAGCAAGATTGCCTTCATCGGACTGGGCGTCATGGGCTACCCCATGGCAGGCCATCTGCAAAAAGGAGGCCGTCACGACGTGACGGTCTTCAACCGCACGCGGGCCAAGGCCAACGCCTGGGTTACGGAGTTCGGCGGCAGCGCGGCCTCAAATCCCGCCGAGGCCGCAGATGGCGCGGACTTCGTCTTGACCTGCGTCGGCAACGACGACCATCTGCGCGAGGTCACGCTCGGGCCACGCGGCGTGTTCCAGACCCTCAAGCCCGGTGCGGTCGCCGTCGACCACACGACCGCTTCGGCGCAAATCGCCCGCGAGCTCTACGCAAAGGCCAAGGAGCGGGGCGCGGGATTTCTTGATGCTCCCGTCTCCGGCGGCCAGTCGGGCGCCGAGAGCGGGTCACTGACCGTGATGGTGGGAGGCGACGCAACCGACTTCGACCGCGCCGCGCTGGTCATCGGGGCCTATGCGCGAACCGTCACGTTGATCGGCGCGACCGGCTCCGGCCAGCTCACGAAGATGGTCAATCAGATCTGCATCGCCGGGCTGATCGAAGGGCTCGCCGAGGCGCTGCACTTCGCAGGGCGCGCCGGCCTCGACATCGAGAAGGTCATCGCAACGATCTCGCAAGGGGCGGCGCAAAGCTGGCAGATGGAGAACCGCTGGCGAACCATGGTCGAAGGGAAATTCGATTTCGGCTTTGCGGTGGACTGGGTCCGCAAGGACTTCGCGATCTGCTTCGAGGAAGCGCGCCGGAATGGTGCGAGCCTGCCCGTGACGGCGCTCGTCGATCAGTTTTATGCCGAGGTGCAGGACTTGGGCGGCGCGCGCTGGGACACATCGAGCCTGATCGCCCGGCTGGAGCGCAAGGACTGAGGCCTAAGCCTCCGTCTTCACTTCCTGCGCGTAATCGAGGGGAAGCCCCGTCGTATATTTGATCTGCTCCATGGCGAAGGCGGAGCTCACATCCGTGAGCTCGATCCTGGAGATGAGCTTCTTGTAGAACGCATCGTACCGCTCGATGTCAGGCACGACGACGCGCAGCAAATAATCGACCTGTCCGCTCATCCGGTAGAACTCAACAACCTCGGGGAAGTCGGTCAGCGCCGCATGGAAGCGCTCCAGCCATTCCTTGGTATGACTGCTCGTGGTGATGGAGACGAACACCGTGACCCCGACATTGACCTTCTTGGGATCCAGCAGGGCGACGCGGCGCTGGATCACGCCCGCCTCCTCCAATTTCTGGATGCGGCGCCAGCAGGGTGTCGTCGACAGACCGATCTGTTTGCCGATCTCGGCGACCGGCAAGGTCGCGTCGCGCTGCAGGATTTCGAGGATCTTCCGATCCATGCGGTCGAGCATGGGGGGGCACCGCAATAAAATTCGCCCAAAAGCTCGTGGCAGAAACCATTTTCTGCCGCGATGCCCTAAGGTCCCTCTGATTAGATTATTTTTCTAGGAGCGGCAAGGGGCATGTAGCAGGGCCCGGACCTCGTCCCGCAGCACCGGCAACAAATCCCTTTCGAACCAAGGGTTTTTCCGCAGCCAAGCGTTATTGCGCCAAGAGGGATGCGGCAGGGGCAACACACGGGGCCGCGCCGGGGCATTCAGATGTTCGCGCCAGGCCAGCATGGTTTCCTGCAAGGAGCTGCCGGGCGAAGTCATATGCCATCGCTGCGCATAGGAGCCCACCGCGAGGATCAGGTCGATTTGCGGCAAAGCGGCGAAGAGCTGCTCGTGCCAGAGGGACGAGCATTCGCGTCGCGGCGGCAGGTCCGCACCCTTGGCGTCCTGGCCCGGAAAGCAGAACCCCATGGGCACGATGGCCACGCAGGCGTCGTCGTAGAACTCCTGCGGACTGACCCCCATCCAGTCGCGCAGGCGGTCGCCGGAGGCGTCCGTGAAAGGCGTGCCGGAGCGATGCACGCGGGTTCCTGGGGCCTGGCTGCATACGGCAAGGCGCGCCGTCCCGGTTACCCGCAACACCGGCCGCGGATCGTGAGGCAGCGGTCGCCCCCGCGGCGCCTCGACACAATGCCGGCAGGACCGTATCGCCGCCAGCACGCGATCGAGATCGGATTCGGCCGGCGTCATAGGTCGAGCACCATCCCGTCATGGGAGACGAGATAGCGTGCAGGATCGACCTCTCCGCTGCACGCAAGCATCGCCTCCCCCATATGGGTGAGGAGGATGCGCTTCGTGCCCAAGCGATCGAAATTCGCATCGATCGTCTTAAAGTCGAGATGGATCTCGAGCGGCACATCGTATTGATACGACTCGCTGATCAGAAGATCGGTCCCGCGTGCGGCGTCGCAAAGGGCCTCGACCCATCCCGTATCGCCGGTGAAGGCGAACGACCTACCATCCGCCTCGAAGCGCAAGGCGTAAGGCGTTGCGCCCGATGGATGATGCACCTCGAAGGGGGTGACCGTGACGCCGTCGCGTTGGAGGGACTGGCGCTCGGCATACTCGATGAACCTCAGATCGTATGCGCGCTTGCTCCGCGTGGAACCGGGATAGAGCGCTTCCGCCGCGGCGGTGAACCTCGCCTCGGTTCCTTTCGGTCCCGCGACCGTCAAGGGCCGGGTCCGCTTGCCGATATACTGCGCGTCGATGAGGAGCCACGGCAGGCCCCCAAAATGATCGCCATGCAGATGCGTGAGATAGACAGTATCGACGTCGTTGGGGTCGAGCCCGAGCCTGCGCATCCCGATCAAGCTCGACGCGCCGCAATCGATCAAGAATTGCGTACTCGCCGTTGCGACGTGAAAGGATGTCTGGAGCCTGCCGCCGGTGCCAAAGGCATCGCCACAGCCAATGATCGTCAACCTCATGCCGCTCCATATAGGAGCGCTCGAGGCGATTGTCGCGGGGCCGGATTCCAAGAGGTTTCACTTCTGCCCGTCCCACGGCGGCGCGGGAGTAAACGCGGCATTAACGATTATCGCACATAGTTTTCACGCGCCTGGAGCAGCCTGTTTCCGCCCCCGACCCCGGGAGCGGCCGCTCGTGTTCGCTGGCGCATTGTTGTTGGTGTCGTCGTCGCGGGCTTGAGCAGCATGTCAGGAGTAGCGTCCGCCGAAGCGCAGCGTCCGTCATCGGGCGCGGTCAGCAGTAAGCGCCGGGCCTTTCGCAGCGTGCAGGAAGCGCGCGAGAAGCTGACCTACAAATCCGGCTACAAGCCGGAGTTCGAATACGAACTGCTGATGATGTTCGTGAAGAACGAACTCGCAGCCGCCGTCACAACCCCCCTCCTCGCCGTTATCGTCGCCATCGGCACGATGTTTTGGGCCCCTCCGAGGGAACTCCTCATTTGGCTGGCGACGGTACTGGTCTCCAAAGGCATCCTGCTCGCGCTCTGCCGGCAATTCGCCAATGCGCCGCGCGAGGACGCCACAACGCCGGTCTGGCGCGCCAAGATCACCGCCGCCGAGTTTTTCTATGGCGTGTGCTGGGCGGGGATCGCGTTCATCTCGATCGACACGCAGGGCGAAGCCGCGCACACTTTCATCTTTGCCGCCGTGCTCGTCGTCATCTCGATGCGGATGCTCTTCGCATCGACTGTCATGCCGATCCTGTACGCCGGCACGATCCCGATGACGATCGCTCTCGTCCTTCGCTTCGCAGTGCTCGGCACGCCGTTCTATTGGGCCATGGCCGCCATGGCGATCGGCGTGCACCTTTACTTCATCTGGCTCATGAAGGGCCTGAACACCACCGTCGTGGCGATGCTCGAGTTTCGCGCCGAGAAGGATGCTCTCATCGCCGAGTTGGAGCAGGCGAAATCCATCTCCGACGAGGCGCGACTGCGGGCGGAAGAGGCCAACCTCGCAAAGTCGCGTTTTCTGGCGACAATGAGTCATGAGCTGCGCACGCCGTTGAACGCAATTCTCGGATTCTCGGAGATCATGCGCGCAGAGATACTCGGTCCGCACAACAATCCGACCTACAAGGAATATGCGGGCGACATCCACCAGAGCGGTCAGCATCTTCTGAACCTCATCAACGAGATCCTGGATATCAGCCGCATCGAAGCGGGACGCTATGAGCTGAACGAAGGGCCGGTGACGCTCGCCGAGGTCGCGGAGGACTGCCACCGCCTGATGCGGCTGCGCGCCGAAAATAAGGGGCTCAAGATCATCGAAAGCTTCGAGCCCGACCTGCCTCAGCTCTGGGCCGATGAGCGCGCCGTCCGCCAGATCTGCCTCAACCTCCTCTCCAACGCGATCAAGTTCACGCCGTCGGGTGGAACGATCACCTTGAAGATCGGCAAGACGCAGAATGGCGACCAGTTATTGAGCGTGAAAGATACCGGACCCGGCATTCCTGAAGAGGAAATACCGCGCGTTCTGCGCAGCTTTGGCCAAGGCTCCCTCGCCCACGAGACCGCGGAAGGCGGCACGGGGCTTGGACTGCCCATCACGAAAGGTCTCACCGAGCTCCACGAGGGCCGGTTCGAGCTCAAGAGCAAGCTGCGTTATGGAACCGAGGTCGTCATCACCTTCCCCCGCAAACGGGTCATGCAGGCCCTTCCCCGCCTCGCGGAACCGCATGAGATACAGGAAGAGAAGTCCCGGGTCGCAAGCCCGGCCAGGTCGCGCCGGTAGCGGGCCTTCCGCCACATCGTGCGGCCGCATTGCCCGGCAAGACCGGAACTCCTACATAAGCTGAGTTCGTCCAACGGGTTCGGCACTCCGCGTTTTGGAAACTCCGTGCGTCAATATCTGCCTGATCGACTCCGATGCAGGCCTTTGCATTGGCTGCGGCCGAACGATCGATGAGATTTCGCGCTGGGGCTCGATGACCCCGGTCGAACGCCGTGCGATCATGGCCTGCCTCAAGGCAAGGCTGGAGACCCTCGAAAGCGTGAAAGAATCGACGTGACCAGCTGGCTTGCACTTTTCATTCTGGCCCTTGCCGCGATGCTGCTGGTCGGCAGCAGCGACGGCGCGGTCGCCGGCATCGACAGTTGGACCTTCGGCTCGGTCGCCGTCGGCCTGGCCCTCCTCGTCTATTTGAGCGGCGGCCTGTTCTCGCAATATGGCGGACGCGCGGGGCCGATGTTTCGTGACGCCGTGACCTGGCTCGCCCTCGGTCTCGGGCTCGTGACCCTTTACGCCTATCGCGACGATCTCATGCCCATCGCGGGACGTGTCGCCGGCGAACTCCTGCCCGGCACCGCCATGAACGTGGAGCAAGGTGCGACCGGCGTCGAGATCAAGATCAGGCGCCGTCTCGATGGTCATTTCGCTGCGAAGGTCGGCGTCAACGGCGAACCGATCACCATGGTGGTCGACACCGGTGCGTCCAGCATCGTTCTCCGGCCGGAAGACGCCAAGGCAGCGGGCATCGACATCGACTCGCTGTCCTATAGCGCGCCGGTGATGACCGCGAACGGCCGCACCTTCGCAGCGAGGGTCCAGCTCGAGAGCGTGACCATCGGCCCGGTGGAGAAGCGGAACGTGACAGCGCTCGTCGCCAAAAAGGGCGCCCTGCACCAGAGTCTCCTCGGTATGAGTTTTTTAAGCCGCCTTCGCTCTTATGAATTCACCGGCGACCTCCTCACGCTGCGCACCTAAAACAGCGACGTAGCGGATTGGGGTAACGGATTGAACCATAAGGTGTTTTGGTATGGGCGCGACGGCGCGAAATGTTCTGCGGGAACTGCTGACCTGGGCGTTGGTCGCATTCACCGGCGCCGCGCTGCTCTACTTCTATAACGATCTCCGCGGGCTGCTAAGCCCCTCCTCCGATCCCAGCAGCCGCGTTGCAATGCCGGCGGCCGGCGAGGCCAATGAAGCGACAGGCTTCGGCGGTGAGGTCCGCCTCAAATCGAACGCAAGCGGCCACTTCGTCTTCGATGCATCGATCAACGGCAGGACCGCCACCCTGATGGCAGATACCGGCGCCACCATTGTCGTGCTCACCTATGAGGACGCCCGCAAGGTCGGGCTCTCGCCCCAGCGCCTCGACTTTTCCGCCCAGGTCAAGACCGCGAACGGCATCGCCCGCGTGGCGCCCGTCATGCTCGACCGGGTCCGTGTCGGCGACATCACGGTGCGCAATGTTCAGGCGGCCATCGCCGAGCGGGACGCGCTCGACGTCAATCTTCTCGGCATGAGCTTTCTCGGCCGTCTTTCCCGCTTCGAAATGTCGGGCGGCGATCTCGTTCTGGTGCGCTGACCCTACACGATGGGGATCGCGCCCGGATGCTTGGCCTTGTGCTCCGGCTCGACATGGATTGTAACGGTCGCATCGGGAACGGCCTCCTTCACAGCCGCTTCGATGCGGTCGCAAATGGCGTGGGATTCGGCGACGCTCATCGCGCCCGGTACGACCAGATGGAACTCGATAAAAGTCATGCGGCCGGCATGGCGCGTGCGCAAATCGTGCGCCTCGATGGCGCCGTCCGCCGTTGACGAGATTGCCCGCTTGATATCCCCGAGCGTCTCTTCCGGCACCGCCTCGTCCATAAGGCCGCCGATGGACTGCCGCACGAGGCCCCATCCCGACCAGAGGATGTATATCGCAAC
>DASQLK010000138.1:0-4993 GCA_035630055.1 Methyloceanibacter sp.
CAAGGTTGCCGCGCCTATTTCGTCATCACCAACAAGACCGACACCGCCTACCAAGCCCTCAAGCTCGATCTCGTGCTCTTCCGTCCCGACGGCGTGATCGGGCGCCGCTTCGCCGTGGATCTGGCGCCGCTTCTGGGCAACAAGCGCAGCGTGAAGCTGTTCGATATCGACGGCACCGCTTGTGATCAGGTCGGCAGCTTTCTCGTGAATGACGTCATGGAATGTAAATCTGAGGCGGGTCCAATCCCGGACTGTATGAAGGGCCTCGCCGTCTCTACTCTCACCAATGTGCAGTTGACCAAATAAGGGCATCGCAGTGGAGCCAGTAATCGCAGCCGCGCCGGACTATTCCATCTACGGTCTAGTGATGCAGGCAGACCCGGTCGTTAAGGGGGTCATGCTGCTGCTCGTCATCGGGTCCGTCATTTGTTGGGCGATCATCTTCGAAAAGATCTTTCGCATTTACCGCCTCAACCGCGGCATCCGCCAGCTCGAGCGCGCCGAGGACGGAACGCTCGAATATCGATCGGCCAGCCCGCTCGTCCGCAAAATCCTGTCCGCGGCGGAGAGCGAAGCCGAAGAGGGTGCTAGCCGCGGCGAAACCCGCAGCGAACTGCGCGACCGTCTTGAACGCGCGATGCGCCTCACCCTTCGCCAGGAATTGCGCCGCGTCGAGGTCGGCCTTCCCTTTCTCGCGACGATCGGCTCGGCCGGTCCTTTCATCGGCCTCTTCGGAACGGTCTGGGGTATCGTGAACAGCTTCACCGCCATCGCGCAGCAGAAGGACACGAGCCTCGCGGTCGTTGCGCCCGGCATCGCCGAAGCCCTCATCGCCACTGCGCTTGGCCTCGCTGCCGCCATCCCGGCGGTCATGGCCTATAACCAAATCAGCGTCGCGCTCGGACGCGCCTATGCACGTGGGAATATGTCGGTCATAGAGCTCGCCAAGCGCATGGCGCGGCCGCAGGCCGAGCCCATCCTCCGCACGGCCACTGCTGAGCCTCTCCGGGCCGGGAAGCGCTTCTGATGGCGATGGCAATCGGCAATGGTGGTGGCGCCGGGGCCGAGGACGACGAAGACACCTATAAGCCCATGGCGGAGATCAACATCACACCCATGGTGGATGTGATGCTCGTGCTTCTCATCATCTTCATGATCACGGCGCCGCTGCTGGTGGCAGGCGTGCCCGTGGAACTGCCGAACACGGCAGCCGCGCGGATCAGCCAGCCAAAAAAGCCGATGATCGTTTCGCTTGCGGCGGACGGCTCCCTATATGTGCGGGAGGAGCAAGTCAGTTCCGACACGCTCATCCCCCGCCTGCAAGCCTTGCGCGCATCCGAAGGCGATACGGTGGTCTATGTCAGGGCTGACAAGTCCCGCCCCTATGGTGATGTCATGGACGTGCTCGGCAGAGTTGGCCAGAGTGGCTATGCCCGCGTCTCCTTGCTGTCCCAGCCCAAGGCCAGCCAGTAGCTTGAGTTTGAAATGCCGCTTCGCATCCTCGCCTATCTGATCTCCCTCGCCGTGCATGGCAGCTTTGCGTTGCTCATGTACTTGCCCGCGGGTGGCTCGGCGCTGCATGAGGGCACTGGCGAGGACATGATGGTGGTCGAGCAGGGCATTGCCATCGAGGGCTTCGCAAAGCTCGGCGAGGACATGGTCTCTGTCGAGCCTGTCGAGGCGCCACCTGTCGAGATGGCGGCAGCCCAGCCCCTGCCCGAGGAAGTCAAGCCGGTGGAGGAGGACGAGGTTGTCACCTCGACCGAAGGCCCCGAGCAGGAGGACATCAAGGAGCCGGAGGAGGAAGTGCTGGAGCAGCCGCTCCCGCCGCAGATCGCCACCATTCAGCAGGA
This sequence comes from Methyloceanibacter sp., assembly GCA_035630055.1. GTDB lineage: Bacteria > Pseudomonadota > Alphaproteobacteria > Rhizobiales > Methyloligellaceae > Methyloceanibacter. The sequence goes on from DASQLK010000138.1 coordinate 1,854, forward strand.
GAGCGTGATCGCCATGCGCGAAAGCTCAGGCCTTGAGCTGAAGGGCAGCGACGCCACCGCACGGTCCGCCTATCTCGGCAAGCTGCGCACCCATCTCGAGCGCAGCAAGGTCAATCCCCGCACCAATCTGATCGGCACCGCCGTCGTCCGCTTCAAGGTGAGCTCGGCCGGCGAGCTCCTGTCGCACGAGGTGGTGAAAAGCTCGGGCAATAAGGTGCTCGACGATGCCGCGATCGCATCGGTGGAGAAGGCATCGCCCTTCCCGCCGATCCCGAGTGAAGTCAATCGCGATCACATGGAGCTGTCGGTACCCTTCCGCTTCAGCGTGCGCTGAGCGCTAGAAGAATTCGTACCCGATAAACACTTTGAGGGCGACGTCCGAGGCCTCCTCGGTCAGCCCGAACTGCGCCCCGAGGCTGAGCGTTAATTCCGCGCTGCCTTCTTCCTCGGTCTCGCCGCCGACATCGTCGTCCGCGCCAAAGATATAGTAGAACGCAGGCCCGATGCTGTGCACCTGCTGCGCGAAGGAGCCGGCATTTGCCATGTCCTCCACCTCGCCGAACATCTCGACCGTGAGCCAAAGCTTTGGCGTCGGCACATAGCGCAGCTGCCAGCCATACTCGAACCCCCACCCGTCCTGCTCGGCGCGGTCGCCGCGCTCTTTATAGAAAAGCGGATTGAGCGTGAGCAGGAACTTGTTTTTCGCGAGCTCGACGATGGGGCCGAAATGATAATCGCCGGCCTCGTCCTCCCGCGCATCGAGGACCGGCTGCTCCACGCCGCCCTGCACCGCTAAGCCCAGGCCCTCGCCCTCGAGCGTGATCAGCTCGACCTGCGTCTCCGCCTCGATCGAGGTCAGCTTAAAAGTGTCGTCCGCAGCCTGCTCAAAGCCGTGGGTGACGGCGAGCAGCCAATGGCTCGTCACGCTCATCTGCAGCTCCGCCTCGTGGCTCTGTCGCAGCGGAGCTTCTTCGTCCGCCGGCAGAAGCAGGTCCTCTTCCGCCTCCTCCGTGGTGATGCTTGGCAGGCCCTCATGCCACGCGCCGCGATATTGCAGCTGAATCTCGCCCGGATCGATGGTGGACTCTTGGATCTCGAACTCTGCGAGCACCGGCGTAGCGGTGGTGAGCGTCAGGCAGCATACGGCGAAGAACCGTGGCCGGATGGTGACGCGCCATGTGAAGCGGAAAACGCCACGCCAAGCCACGCTAATACTCCACCGACGCGGTGACTCGTAAAGCGGCGTCGGCAGTCGCATCCGTCAGCCCGAACAGAACGCCGACCCCGACCTGCCATTCGGTTTCACGCACGCCTTCGTCGTCGGCCTCGCCGCCTTCCTCCGCCCCGTTGGAGAAATAAAGGCCCGGGCCGAGCACGTGCGATTGCGCTTCGAACGGACCCGCATGGGCGAGCGACTCGATCTCGCCGAACATGAGGGCGGCCACCGCCCAGCGGGCAGCGAACTGGTATTTCAGCTGCGTCGCATACTCGAAGCCGAGGCCCTCCTGGTCGGCGAACTCGCCAAGTTGCTCGACGAGGCGCGGATTGGCCGTGAGCAGCCAGCGTTCGCTCGCAAGCTCCATGACTGGGCCGAACTCGAATTCGTCCGGCTCGTCCACGTCGACGAAGTTGCTGGTGGGCCCGTAGCCAAGCATGAAGGCGAGGCCGAACCTCCCGTCGTCGCGCGGCTTCAGCACAAACTGCGCCTCCACGCCGAGCGATACGAGCTCCATGGACTCGCCGTCTGGCTCCTCCACATTTGGCGTGACGCGAAGCATTAGAAAATCGGTGATGCCGAGCTGAAACTCGACCTCGTGGCTCTGCCGCAGCAGGACCTCTTCGTCCTCGTCGGCGTCCTCGCCTTGCTTCGGAAGGCCCCAATGCGAAGCGCCGCGATATTCGATTTCCACGGCCCCGCGCTCGGCGTCGACGCCTGGAATCTCAAACTCGGCGTGAGCGGAATGGAGAGGCGGCAAGGTGAGTGCGCAAAGCACTGCCAGCCCAACAACCGCGCGATGGACGCGGTACTCCCTCCCAAAAGGTCGCAAGAGCTGTTCCCCCCAGCCTTGGCCATGGCGTTGACCGCCTTTCCCCTTGCATAACAGCGAGATAGGGACTTTTCCACCCTCATCTCAGGGAATTCTTGCACAAGATTGGGGAGTTTTGGCAATAAAAATTGCCAGATAGGTTGGAGGGCCTCTCCGCCGCGCGCAGCCGCGCGCTAAGAGGTGCGAATACGGTATACGAGAGCGTCTCCTTTTGCCGTCGCGGTTTCGCTTGCGTCGGCCTTCAAATCACCTTGCGGCGGACCGGCCACGGATATCCATGCGCTATCGCACCAAGCTACTCATCACGGCGGGCTTGCTGCTCGCTCTGTCGCTGTCCGCTGCAGCGCTCGCCTACTGGTCGGTAAGCCAGTCGCACTACTACTTCGCCCGCTCGCGCATCTCGCATCAGCAGCTCGAGCGCGCGTTGCAGATTTCGCGACACAGCCAGCAGCTCATCAAGGCGTGGACCGACACGCTTCTGACCGGCATGTCGGACCGGCCGCTCGGCGTTGCCTATCTGACCAAGGTCATCGAGTCCGATCTCGACGAGTTTGAACAGCTCACCAAGCAGGAGCTCGCCCTCGTGGCGGCGGACGAAAAGAAAGCGGAAGCCGCCGAAGGCGATCGCCTGCTCGCAATCAAGCGTGAGTTCCACAAGACGCTCGATCAGCTCGAAGAGGTCGAGCAGTTGCGCAGCCGCGGCCGCCCCGACGTCGCCTGGGAGCGGCTTATCACGCTCCTCAAAGGCGGCATCGACCAGGATCTCAATCAGCTCATCGAGGTCGCCGTCGCGGACGAGACCGCGGAGGTGACGCGTATCGACGCCGACGCTGCGCATCTTCTGCGGCGGCTGGAGCAGATCAGCCAACTCCATGCGGCCATCGCGATCCTCGCGACGTTCGCGCTGGTCATCCTCTTGCTCCGCCGCCTTCGCGCGCCCCTTGTCGAACTCTTGCATGGAACGCGTGCGCTGGCGGCCGGCGACCTCTCGCATCGAATCGCCATTTCCGGGCACGACGAATTTGCCGATCTCGGCCAGAGCTTCAACCGCATGGCCGATGACCTGCAAGCGCATCAAACCGCTTTGCAAGA
>DASQLK010000139.1:0-21173 GCA_035630055.1 Methyloceanibacter sp.
TTCGGCTCCGTGGCGAACGCGATGAATTTCTTGGCTAGTCCCTTGTTGTCGGCGGTCTTGGGAATAGCCCACAGATCGACGTCGTAGATCTGGCCATCCCACAAGACATTGAGCTGGTCACCGACGCTCGCACGAAAGATACGGCCGCTGTAACTGACGGCCATGACCGCGCGCGCGCGCGCGAGCCAAGTCAGCGGATCTTGCGCCTTGTTCCACCAGAGGATCTCGCCCTTCATCCGGTCTAGCGCCGCAAACGCGCGATCGACTCCGGCCGTCGTGGCGAGCTCGCCGTAGATCTTGTCGGGATCGACGCCATCCGCCAGCAGCGCGAACTCAAGCGTATAGCGGGGCCCGTTGGGGAGCGCCCGTTTACCTGGAAAGCGTTTCGTGTCGAGGAGATCCGCGATCTTGGTCGGTGCCTCGCCGGCAAAGGTCTTGGGCCGATAGGCGATAGCCGCCGACCACGCGACACTGGCGACGCCGCAACCCGGCAATCCCCCGGCAACAAAGTCATCGGCTGGAGCGCCGCCATCTGGACTGGGGCTCAGCTTTGCGGGCTCTATGGCCTCGAGCTGCCCGTCGCGGCAGAGGGATGCAAGCGCGGACGAGGAGAGATCCACGACATCGATGCGAGGTGTGCCTCGGCCGAGCAGACCCATGAGGCTAGCGAGCGTGCCGTTATAGGTTTCGGTGCTGACATTCGTCCCCGTCTGCTCTGAGAACGGCTTGAAATAGGCCACGTCCTGCGATTGGCCATAGGCCCCGCCCCATGTCGCAATGGTGAGCGTCTTCGCATCGCCTTCGCCCTCTTGCGCCCACGCAGCAGATGCAGCGAGAGCCGCTGCGGCGCCGGCCAGCAGGAGCGCATAGCCTCCGATTTTAGGTTCGCGCCGGCGCCGATGCATATGCTGTAGCCTCTCGCGCAGACTCATTGCACCGGGCTCGCACCGGTTTGCGGCGTCGAGCCGTCCCCAAGCGTCGGCCGATCGGCGCGACGAATGATCGGCTGCTCCGCCGGTCCGCGAATGGAGATGCTGGTGAGGCCGTGGGCGGTGTTGTCCGTGGCCTCGTTGACGGGGCTTCCCACGTCCAGTCGCCAGTCGAGGGAACCTTGGGCGAGATCGATGTCGCCCGAGCCTTGGACGATCGCGGCCGGGCCGCGTATGTCAAGGCGTCTGCACCACATCATGGTCTCCGCAAGCCGGCACTCGGCTTGCAAAGTTTCGAACGCCATGCCGCGACTGGGGCTCCAACTGTCGGCGTCGATGGGAGTGGGCGTTCGCATCAGTCGTTGGAGGTCCACGGGCAACAACCCGTGTTGCGCCGTGATCGTGACAGTTCCGAGCAGGTGCTGCAGAAGCTCCCTGGCATCTCGGCCCTCACCGCCGAGCTCGGCTTCGATGCGCCCTGTCCCGTCTAAGGGAATGCCGAGACCGAGCATCTCCATGCACGGCCGCAATGCGACGTTCTTGAAGCTTGCGGTGATTAGCGCGCGCGGCAGCGATCCTGGTTCGACGCTGAGCCTGCCGGTCGCAGCGCCTTCACACATCTCCACTTCGCCGATCTCCGTCGCCACGGCGCCGTCCTTTGCCGTGATTGTGAAGCCGCCATTGCCGAACTTCGTCGATCTCGCCACGATTTCCCGTGCGGAGATGCGCAGGTCCGCATCGATCGACCGCAACAAAATCCATGAGGCCAAGGGGTCGGTGCCACTGTCCGGCAGCGAAGCGGTCACGTCATCGGACACTGGCTCGGGTAGATAGGGGTCGGTGACGAAGCGGTCGAAATCAAGCGTGCCCTCGACGTGCGGCCGTTGCCCGGCCGTGATGGCAAGTACCCCAACCGCCTTGTTGCCGTCGAGCGTGAAGGTGCCGTCATCGACGGCGAGGCTTGCCCCGCTCACATGACCCGTTCCGACAGCCGCGAATGTCTTGAGGCTTTGCCCATTCGCGATGTCGACCCCGAGCCATCGCAATAGGCCGCGGGTGTCGGCAATATCTAACTCGACCGGACCGTCAAGGCTAAGGCCCTCCTGGAAGGAGGCGTTCCCACGCAAATGCGCGCGGCCAAAGCTGGACGCGAGGTCGAGAGTCACATCCGGTAGCGTGTCGTTGGAGAACGTCGCTTCAGCCGTAAACTGGACCTCCTCCCGCCGGAACTCGAAGCTTCCGAAACCGGACATGCGTGCGCGAGATGCGTTTGCATCGTCTAGATCGAAATGACCATAGAGGTTGTCGATGGTCTCGTGGCCGGACGGCGACTGCAGGTCAATGCGTCCATCGCGTATATGCAGCGCCCCGATCGGGCCACCGGAAAGAAGGTTGCTAACGATAGCCTGGGGCGTCTCCGCCGATATCGCGTCGGTCTTGAGCGTGATGCGTGGTCGCACGAGGCGAAGCGAATCGATCCGAAGATGGCCGAGCAGCAACTGGCCGAGGTCGAGCGTGATCTTGGCTTGCTTGGTGGTGACAGCTCTCACCAGTGGCAGACGCTTCGTATCCTGCATGACAAGCGCGCCGCGCACGGACACGTCCGGGAAATAGCGAATGCGCAACGGACCGGTGAACGACACCTTGCCGCCCGTCCAAGCCGATAGCGTTGCGGCAATGCGGCTGCTGACCTGTGCGTTATCGCCAATCAGGATTGGCAGGAGCAGCAAGAAGATCAGTGCCAGCGGAATAGCGCCGATAAGAAGCCATCTCCACGACCACTGGCGAGGCTTCATGCTGACCCACCCACCCCTTGGGCGCCCCTTGGAAGGCGCATTCTCATCTTGCCGCGAGTTATGCCAGTTTTAGCCTCATTAAGGTCTGATAGCGAGACCGGCTTTACGATTTTTCTTTAGTTATCAAGCGCCCGTTGCAATCCAGGGCGCTGGATGACTGCCCGCGTTTCCGGGTAACGCTCCAGGCCGCCCGGCAACGATCACCGCGTGCAGCATGAGAACGGGCAGGAGGCTCACAAGGACGATCGTTAGCGCAGAGAGGCCTGCCTCCTCGTACCGGTAGAGCGAGACGAGGGTGAAAACCTGCGTCGCCAGCGTATCGAAGTTGAAGGGGCGTAAGAGCAGGGTCGCCGGCAGCTCCTTCATGGAGTCGACAAAGACGAGCAGCGCCGCGGCGCCGAGCGCCGGGCGTAACAGCGGCAGGTGGATTCGCCACAATGTCTCGCTGACGGAGCTTCCGAGCGTCCGCGCCGCGGCATCGATATGACGCGAGATCTTGCTCAGCCCGGCCTCGACGGCGCCGAGCGAGGCGGCGAGAAAGCGGATGGTGTAGGCGACGACGAGCGCGAAAGCCGTGCCCGAAAAGATCAGTCCGGTCGGATGGTCGAACGCGGTCCGCATGAACGCATCGATCCCGTTGTCGAGGGCAGCAAGGGGAATGAGGATCCCGATGGCGAGCACCGTTCCCGGCACCGCATAGCTGACGGCGGGGAACGTGCTCGCGGCTTGCACAAGGCCCGATCGCGTTTGCCGCCTCGCATAAGCAAGCACCACCGCGAAGAGGACGGCGAGCGCGGCCGCGGACGTCGCGAGCAGCAAGCTGTTCAAGGCAGCGCTCCAGAATTCCGCGGCGAGACCGGCAGCGAAGTGAACGGTGGCGTCATGCACGAGCACGCCGGCAGGCAGCACAAAACCGAGGAGCGGCGGCAAAGCGCAGGCCAGCATGGCCAAGGCCCGGGGCGCACCGGTCAGCGGCTCCGTTGTGAGGTCGCGGTACTTTCCCGTGGTGTGATGGAATCGCCGTTGTGCGCGCATGCCCCGTTCGAGCAGGAGCAGCGTGAACACGAAGAGCAGCATGACCGCGGCAATCTGTGCGGCACCTGCAAGGCTGTTACGATCGAGCCATGTATCGTACACGGCGGCCGTAAGCGTCTTCACCCCAAGAAACTCTACGGCGCCGATGTCGTTGAGGGTTTCCATGAGTGCGAGCGCAACGCCGGCCGCGAGCGCCGGGCGCGCCAAGGGGAGCGCGATTTTCCAGAATGTTGCCCCGGCGCCTTTGCCCAGCGTCCTGCTCACCTCCAGCACGCAGACCGATTGCGCCAAGAAGCTCGCGCGCGCGGTGATGTAAACATAAGGATAGAGCACGGCGCTCATGACGAAGATTGCGCCGCCGAGGCTACGGACTTCGGGAAACCAATAGCTTCGCGCATCCTGCCATCCGAACGCCTCGCGCAAACCTGTCTGCACCACGCCGGAATAGTCAAAGAGTTCGAGGTAGCAATACGCGATGATGTAGGTCGGGATCGCCAAAGGCAGCAGCAGCACCCATTGGAACAGCCATCTGCCGGGAAACCGGTACATGGTGACGAGCCACGCCGTGCCCGTGCCGATGATGAGGGTGAGGCTGCCGACGCCCGCCATGAGACCAAGCGTGCGGCGGACCGCTCGGGGGAGGACATTCTCGACGAGATGCGGCCAGGTATCGCCGCTCGAATGCAGCGCGAGGATCGCGATTGCAGCAATAGGCGCCAGCGTGACGATCGAGACAGCCAGAGCCGCGACGGACCAACCGAGATTGCCGCCTTCCCTTAGCCGCGACAGCCGCCGCCGCAAGGGCACGTGTGTGAGGGCCGTCTCCGCCAACTGATGCGACTAACGCCGGGCGGCGAACTCTCCGCCACGCACCTGCCACGGCGCCGCAAGCGCGGCGACGGCATCGAGCGAGAGCACTTGATCCGCTTCCTGCAGCACGTCGGCGAACGCGTTCGCGGAATCGAGCACGGGCTCAACCAGATCTGATCCGGTCAACGCGAGCGCGCAGGCCCGCATGGCGGGGCAGCGGTGGTGCTGCGAAGCGGCGATCAACGAGATCGCCATGCATTCATCAGCGCAGAAGCCCTTACAGCCGTGCGGATAGTACTCAATTCTGCGCGACGCCGAGGCTCGCACCGAACGCACGAAGCAGGCGAGCTCCGTCACGGCGCGCTTTGCGCGCTCGGTGCCGAGCTGCCGCGAATACTCGTTCCAGCCTGTTTCCCAGCATGCGATGTCGCCGGTATCGTAACCCGCAAGCCAGCAGCGAAAACCTACACCAACGAGCCACTCGGCTCCGCCGCGATCGTTGCGGAAGCCGTGCGCGGAGCCCAACCGTGCCTGCTTATCGATTCTCTTGTGAATGCTCATCTCAGTCCCCTTAGGAGCTAGGCCCCTCATCGAAGCCTACTTTGTCGACCAGTTCGCTCGCCTTCTTACGCATGCCCGCAACCTCATCGAGCGTGATGGGATCGGGCTTGAACTCGCCCCAGGATTTGACGAGGTCAGACCACGCCACGTCGTCTCTCACCGGGTACTCATTGTTGACTTCGGCGTACATCTCCTGACCCTCGTCCGAGGCGAGAAATTCCAGGAGCTTGATGGCGTTTTCTTTATGCGGCGCGTTCTTCGCAACGAGTGCGCCCGACACGTTCACATGCGTGCCGCGATCCTGCGTGTTCGGAAAGAGCATCTTCACGGAATTGGCCCACTCCTTCTGCTCCGGCTGCTTATCGTTCTTGAGCATCGCGCCCATGTAGTAGGTATTGCCGATCGCAATGTCGCATTCGCCGGCATAGACGCCCTTGACCTGGAGGCGGTCGTCGCCGGCTGGCTTGCGCGCGAGATTGGCTTTGAAGCCTTTCAGCCACTCCTCGGTCTTCGCCTCGCCGTGATGGGCGATCATGGAGGCGATCAGCGCCACGTTGTAGACGTGCTGGCCGGAGCGGATGCAGATCTTGCCGCGCCATTTCGGATCGGCGAGCTCTTCATATGTGATGTTGTCCTCTGCGACGCGGTCCTTCGAGGCATAGACCACGCGTGCGCGCCGGGTTAGCCCCCACCACTGTCCGTCCTTCGACCGGTAAGCCGCGGGAATGGATTTCTCCAGGACTTCCGACTTGACCGGCTGCGCGACGCCGGAGGCCGTCGCCTGCTCGAGGTTGCCGATGTCGACAGTCAGCAGGAGGTCTGCGGGGCTGTTGCGGCCTTCGGCCTGCATGCGCTCGATCAGACCCTTCTCGGCGAAGATGACATTGACCTTGATGCCAGTCTCGGCCGTGAAGGTCTTCAGCAGTGGATTGATGAGATAGGGTTGCCGGTAGGAATAGACATTGACCTCGCCCGCCTCGGCTGCCGATGCAGCCTGAGGTGCCGAGACGGTCACGGTCAGGGAGAGGAGCGCAAGCGTCACCGCGCGCGCGGCGGAAATTCGCATAAATTACCTCCAATGGCCGGGGTTCAAGGCCCCGGTATCGGACTAAAAATTGCTGCAAGAGCGAACATTTTCATTCAAGCGTAAAGACCGCGGCTGTCAACAATAAATCCAGGCTTAGGCGAACATTAGAAGCCTTCTAAACTCAGCGCGGGGAGACTTCTTGCTCCTATGCAAAGTATTCGCGCAGCAGGATTAGAACTGTTCAAGTTTTTGAGATGCGAGGCGCAGCCACGCCAAGACTTGACCACTTCCGAAAGCAGAAAGAAGCCAAATTATAGGGAGTTGGCCTGCCCGAGCCGGTCTGAAGGAAATATAAGGTCCGCGGATGTGCCTATGCCAGGCTCGCTGTTCAGAACGAGCGTAGCCCGGTTGGCATCGACGAGGGCCTTCGTGACCGGGAGGCCGAGACCGGTGCCCTGCTGGCGTCGCGGCGCGGTGTCCAGTTGGTGGAAGGGCTGCATGGCATACGCGATTTCGTCCGCCGTCATCCCCACCCCGTTATCGCGAACGCGTAAGCGAATCTCGCCGTCTACGAGCGAAGCGGAGACGATGACCTGCCCGCCGGCATTCGTGAACTTGATCGCGTTCGAGAGGAGGTTGAGCAGAATCTGTTTCAGCCGCCGCGGGTCCGCGATGACCGCAGGCAGATTAGGCGCGAGCGATGTTCGCAAGACGATCCGCTCGCGCTGGGCGAGCGGCTGCAGGCTGTTGACGCACTCGAGGATGATCTCCGGGGCATCGACCGCGGTGAAGTCGAGTTCAAACTTTCCAGCTTCGATCTTGGAGATATCGAGGAGATCGTTCAGGAGGCTCAACGCGTAAAGCCCGCTCTGATGAATATCCTCGACATAACCCTTGTAGCGGGAGTTTCCGATCGGTCCGAGCCGTTCCTGCAGCATCAGCTCGGTGAACCCGATGATGGAATTGAGCGGCGTGCGCACCTCGTGACTGACCTTGGCGAGAAAATCGAGCTTGCTGGTCTGCAGGTCGCGGAGGGAAGGGGTCTCCTCGGTCGGGGTTTCCTCGGCTTCGGGCTTCGCAATGGCAATAGGCTCGGGCGCGACGGGCTCCGGTTCGATCGCGTCCTGGTCCAGAATACGGAGGGTTTGCAGATCCTGGTCGGCATCGATCGTCGCAATCTCGACGCGCACTTTGAGGCGTCGACGGGAGCGTGTGAGGGCGTCCAACGGCTCGCTGCGCCCGCCGGCGGATAAAGCCCTCAAGACCTGGGCGCTTCCTGGCAGGACCGCTTCGAGGCCGCCCGCCTCTCTCAGCTCCTCGCAGGAGCGATAGCCAAACGCGTAGGCAAAGGCCGCGTTGGCGTAGACGAGTGTGCCGTCGGAGAGGACCGCGATCGCGGCTGGCATGGCTTCAAGCAGCGACTTCAGACCGGCGGGTCCAAGAACCAGCGCGTCCAACTCGCTGCCCGGCTCATTCGCCGCGACAAGCTCGGGCGGCCGCAAGACCCGCCCCTTCAGCGCCCGCGCGATATGCTCAAGCGCCTCGCGATCCTCTGGGACCTCGGCAATGCGCCTGGGATGTACGGCTTCGGCCACGGCTGGGCCCCGGTTGCGCTGAGCGTCCACCCCTGTCCTTGGGGTTAGGGAACGACTCATACACTAAATTTAGGCAAATTCAGCGCAGGCAACAGGCCCAATCTGGGCCGATCCCCTAAATTTCGAAAAAAATCGATGAAAGCGCGTCATCAGACTTGTTGTGCCGCGATGCACCAATTATATTGCACTGCACAATAAGATTTCCCGTACCGCAAGCGGGCCAGACCCCAGGCAGAAGCGCAACCAATTACGAGGTGCATGATGACCGACACATATTCTCCCCAACAGGCCGCCGAGCAGGCACGCGACACCTTCCGTGCCGCCGCCAAAGAGTTTGAAGCCATGAAGATGGATGCCACCGTTCCCGAGAGCGTGCGCGTTCTCGCCGAGAAGACCGTCGTCCAGACCCGCGAGGCATACGAGCGTGGTAAGGACGCGTTGGAAGACGCCGTCGACGCGCTTGAGCGTTCCTTCGACGCAGCGGGACAGGGCGCCGCTGCCTTCAACCGCAAGCTCATCGACATTGCCCAGCGCAACCTGAACTCCGGCTTCGACCTCGCCAAGAGCCTGGCCGGCGCTAAGAACCTCTCCGAAATCGCTGAGCTGCAAGCAGCTTATATTCGCCGCCAGTTCGATGTCTTTGCGAGCCAGGCCGGTGAGGTTCGCGCCCTGACCACCAAGATCGCCGCCGATACCTCTGAGCCGATCAAGGAGCAGGTCTCCAAGTCTTTCGAGGCCGTGCGCAAGGTCTAACGCGTCCGCGTCGCTACAGCACAAAGGCCCGGGCTTGCAGCTCGGGCCTTATCTCGCGTTCCTTGCTTGCAACCCATGCCGCCTACGCTTAGGTTCCCCGCGAAAGCGGGAACGCTTTGCGCCGCTGTAGCTCAGTTGGTTAGAGCGCTTGACTGTGGATCAAGAGGTCGGTAGTTCGAATCTCCCCAGCGGTACCAATTCCGGCAGCAAAGCACGCGCCGACTAAGCGTCAGCCGGTCTAAACTCCCACGACTGGAATGCAGATTGTCCCTAGCGGGACGGACGCGCGATGGCTGAGGGCGACAGCGAGTGGACCCAGCCCGGAGCACTCGAGGGCGGCCCCGGTATCAACTGCTCGCCGGCATAGTCGCGGCCGTTCGAGAAGTTGCCATATTGCATGTCTTCCGCCTTGTCGCCCGGCATGCGGGGCGTTGGCCCTAGGCGATAGGGACTATAGTCTTGCGGATGCTCAAGCCGGAGTTGCGGGGCCGCCGCAGCCGCCGGGCCTACGGCGTTCGACTCGGGCGCCTTCTGAACCTCGAAAGCATACGCGCCGGGCGCCGCTGCCACGCACAGGCCCAAGGCACCGATCAGTGCAATGCGCTTCATGGAATCCCCCAGAACGTTCGATCGCAATTAACCCATTTTACCGTATTCGCCTCCGGCTGCAATCCCGCGATGACCGGAAAAAGAGATAAGGCGGACGCTCTCCGCCGCTGCTAAACCGGGCTTCATGGCGCGCCGGATCGTCTATCTCGTCACCGAAGACTGGTATTTCCTTTCGCACCGGCTCCCGATGGCGCGCGCCGCGCAGGCCGCCGGCTGGGAAGTTCACGTGGCGACGCGAATCGCCAACGGCGCGGAAGCCATCGCGCGCGAAGGCTTTGTCGCCCACCCGTTGGACTGGAGCCGCGGCTCCCTCTCGCCGGGCGGAAGCATTGCGGCGATCAGCAAGATCAGGCGCCTGCTGCGAGACCTGCGCCCCGCGATCCTGCACAACGTGGCGCTGAAGCCGGTGCTTCTCGGCAGCGCGGCAAGCTTTGGTCTGCCGGACGTCCGCGTCGTCAACAGCCTGACCGGTGTCGGCTCGTTGTTCATCGGCGAGGCGCGTATCAGTTCCCTCGCGCGGCGGCTCGTGCGGCTGTTTCTTTCTCTCGCCCTCAAGCGCAAGCAGAGCCGGACGATCGTGCAGAATCCCGATGACCGTGATTTCGTGCTGGAGCTTGGCGCGCCGCCAGAGACTGTCGTGGTCATCCCCGGCTCCGGCGTCGATACGCAACACCTGACGCCGCTGCCGGAGCCACCTCCGCCTGTCACCGCTGCCTATGTTGGCCGCATGCTGGCCGACAAGGGCGTGCACACCTTGATTGATGCTGTCGCGCTCCTCGGTCGGCAGGGCATTCCTCTCAAGCTTCTGCTTGCTGGCGATTGCGACCGCGAAAATCCAGGCTCGCTTGCTCCCGAGCAGCTCAGGGAATTTGCTTCTGCCTTTGGCATCGAGTGGCTGGGTCACGTCGATGATGTCCGGGACGTCTGGGCTCGGGCGCATTTTGCGGTCCTCGCCTCGAGGCGTGAAGGCCTTCCCAAAAGCTTGCTGGAGGCGGCTGCTTGCGGCCGCGCCATGGTGGCGACCGATGCTCCAGGCTGTCGCGAGATCGCCATCGACGGCGAGACGGCGCTGACCGTGCCGGTCGACGATCCCGCGGCCCTTGCCGCGGCGATGGCTCGCCTTGCGGGCGATGCCGGCCTGCGCGCGCGCTTCGGGCGTCGCGCGCGTGAGCTGGTCGAGGAAAAATTCTCTGCCGACGCGATCGGGGCGGAGACAGTTGCGCTCTACGCCAACCTCATGAGGAGTTGAGCAGGCGCGCTATGTGTCCTGCATCATGGCTTTGATGCCGGCATAGGTGGGCACAACAGGCTCCCAACCGATGCCGCGGAGCTTCGCCGTGTCGACGACGAAGCTGCCCGAGATTCGCTCCCAGTCTGCTTCCTTGCCGAATGACGCCATGATGCGTCTCACAGTTCCCGCAGGAACCTTCATGAGGTGCGGAGCCCGGCCGAGGCCTTCCCGCATCGCGGTCACGAGATCGGCGACGGTAATGGGGTCGCGGTCGGCAACGAGAAAAGTTTCGCCGAGAGCGTGTTCGGAGACCAGCGCCAAGCCAATGGCGCTGACGAGATTGTCGATCGCAAGCAGCGAGCGGCGGTTGTCGAGGGCGCCGAAAGGCAGCGGCATGGGCGTGCGTGCAAGCGTCGCGAGATTGGCGATGTTGCCTTTGACCCCGGGACCATAGACCACCACCGGGCGAAGGATGCTGCAACGCGTGCCGCTCGCGGCGACGAGACGCTCAGCGGCCAGCTTGGAGCGGCCATAGGCATCGGTCGGCTCCGGGTCGTCCTCTTCTGTGATCGTATGATCCGCCGAAAGTCCGGCTTGCGCCCGTACCGACGACATCAGAACAAACCGCTCGATGCCGCTGGCCGCCCGTGCCAGCTCGCCCGCCGCGTCCGCATTGATGCGATCATACACCGCGTCCGCCAGCACGCCCGGGGAGTGGGCAAGACCCGCCAGATGCACGACGTGGGTGACGCCCTCAAGGAGCGGACCCCAGTCCACCGGCCGCGAGAGATCCGGCAACACAACCGTCTCCACGCCGGCGAGCGTGACGGCACGAGGATCGCGCATGGCGGCGCGCACCGCCCATCCCCCTTCTGCCAACGCACCCGCGAGACGCTTGCCGATAAAGCCAGAAGCGCCGGTGATGAGAACCATTTCCGCCATCAGCGTCCCTGTCCAAGCCGATAGAGCGTCAGCGCCGTAGCCGAAGCGCCCCCGAGCAAAAGGATGAGATCGATCGTCAGCGAGGGGGTGAGCGCTGCGGTCACGGCAAAGAATGCGAGCATCATCCCGAGGATGAAAACGCGTGCGGTCACTTGCGGTACGGTCAGGCCCGCGACGACGGCGCGTTGATAGAAATGGCTCCGGTGTGCGGTGAGGATCGACTCGCCTGCCGCCGCGCGGCGCGTCAGCGTGACGGTGGCGTCTGCGACAATATAAAGTGCCAGCAGCAATGCTGCCGTTAAATCGCTCGCCGCCACGTAGATCAGCATATACGCAAGACAGAGCCCGATCGGCAGGCTGCCGGCGTCACCGAGGAAGATCGTTGCGGGATGCTTGTTGAAAACCGCGAACCCCACCATGGCCCCGAGGAGCGCAAAGGCGAGAAGGCCGATACCCGGCGGCACCAGACCGAATGATTGGAGCATGGCTACGGCGAGCGTTATCGGCACGACTTCGACCACCGTCATCCAGTCGAGTCCGTCAAGGAAATTGACCGCATTGATGAGCCAAACGCTGCCGATGATCACTACCGTGCGCTCGGCGAGCAGGGGAACCGCATCGGGCAGCACGCGGACGTCCGGCGGTAAGGTGAGCACGATGGCGACCGCTGCAAGCACCTGGCCTAGCAGCCGCCATCCGACTGCAAGACCGTTGGCATCGTCGACCCCGCCAAGGATCATGAGCCCTAGCGCGGCGGCGAGAAGCGAGATGGTCCCCGGCGGGAATAGACCGTCCCAGAACGCTCCCAACACGGCAGAGACAAGAGCAACCGAAAGCGTGACGGCGATGCCCGCGCCTTGCGGCGTTGCGACCGTATGCGCCGATCTCGCGTTCGGATGGGCCACGAGATGACGGTGGAGAAGGGGCTTTATCAGAAGGATCAGGGCGATGCTGAGGCTGGCGCTTGCTGCCGCCGCAGCTATTGATAGCGCCCAATGCTGCTCCACCATCGCCTTAATGCAGCGTGCGGGAGACCGGCTGCCACTCATCCTTGCCAACAACCTGCGCTGTCGCCGTCGCCGGTACATAGCCTTCGACGGTAAGGCTCAGAATCTCCTGGATCTCGCTCTCGTCGAGGCGTTGGATCGCGTCTTCCAATCGCTCAAGCGTGGTGATGAGCTCCTCGTAAGGGAGTATCGGCTCATTGTTCTTGAAGATGCGCGGGTGCCCTGTCCCCGTCGTGTTCTCTCCAATGAGAAGCTCCTCGTACAACTTCTCGCCACGCCGCAGCCCGATATATTTAATTGCAATATCGCCATCGGGATTGTTGTCGTCGCGCAACTCGCGTCCGGAGAGGCGGATCATGCTGCGTGCGAGATCTGCGATATTGACCGGCGTCCCCATCTCCAGCACGAAGACTTCTCCGCCGGTCGCCATGGCGCCTGCCTGGATGACAAGCTGGGCCGCCTCCGGAATCGACATGAAGTAACGAATGATATCGGGGTGCGTGACGGTAACGGGACCTCCCGTCTGGATCTGGGTGCGGAAACGCCGCACGACCGAGCCGGATGAGTCGAGCACATTGCCGAACCGCACCATCGTGAAGATCGTGTCGTCACCGGCCTCATGCGCAAATGCCTGCAGGATCAATTCGGCGAGCCGCTTGCTCGCGCCCATGATGTTGGTGGGCCGCACAGCCTTGTCGCTCGAGATCAGAACGAACCGTTTGACGCGCAGCTCCCGCGCCACCTCCGCCATCACCAGCGTTCCGAACGTGTTGTTCTGTAAGCCGCTGAGAGGATTGGCTTCCACGAGAGGCACGTGTTTGTAGGCCGCGGCGTGATAGATCACCTCGACGCCGTAATCTTGAATCGTGCGTGCCGCGAGCTTTCGGTCGAGCACCGAGCCGAGCACGGAGACGATACGGGTCTGTGCCAAGGCCGCTGCTTCGGGATCGCTATCGCCGCGACGCTGCAGTTCCTCGATCTCCATGGAGATGTCGTAAAGCGCCACCTCTGAATTGTCGTAGAGTACGAGCATCTTTGGCGCGAGCCGCAGCAATTGCCTTGTGAGCTCGGAGCCGATCGACCCGCCGGCGCCGGTGATCATCACGACCTTGCCACGCACTTTGGCAGAGAGAAGCTCCATGTCCGGCGCGACCGGGTCCCGACCCAGCAAGTCCTCCACGTCGATCGGACGCAGGTCGGACACCTCGACATGTCCTGATGCAATGTCCTCGAGCGCGGGCAGCGTCTTCACTTGCACGGGATATTGATCGAGCGCTTTGATCGCGGCGCGCCTCTCGCTCCGCTGCGCGGCGGGCATGGCGAGCAGAACTTCCTTCACACCCTCGTCGGCGATTACTTTGTCGATCCTCTCGGGGCGCAGAACCTTGATGCCATGGACGACCTGTCCAGCCAGGGAAGGATTGTTGTCGATGAAGGCGACCGCCTTGTATTGCGTTGTTTCGTTCAGCGCGCGCAGGAGCTGAATGCCGAGCTGACCGGCGCCATAGATGATGACGCGCTTACGCTCATCGAACGTGACCGGCTTGTGGTGCGGTGCGCTCCGAAGCAATAGCGATCCCGCCCATTGCCGGCTCAGACGGATCAGGCCCGCAGCGACGAGCGCATAGATCACGACCACGGAGCGTGGATGGTTCGGAATCCCGCTCATGAGAACGACGAGGCCCCATGCGCCTGCGGCCATGATCACCGCGATATAGATCCGAGTCGTTCCCTCCGGACCGATGAAGCGTGTGACGAGCTTGTAGAGGCCGCGCGAGTAGAAGGTGATGACGCCGATCAATGGCGCGCTCGCAATCAGGAGGACCATCTCCCAAGAGCTCGGCACATAAGGCCTGCTAAGGCGCAGCGAATAAGCCGCCCACAGCGCAATGCTGAGCATCAAAATGTCGTTGGCGATGAGGAGCGCACGCTTGAACCAGCGCGGCCGCTCGATCAACCACTCGGCAAGACGCATTGAGGCCACCCCGAACAGCCTTGGACCCCACGGTCCAGCAAAAGACTCAAACGGAAAAGAAAAACCCGGAAAATCTGCGTGCGCTGCACCATATCCGATGCCCCGAGCGAACGGAAGCCAACTGAAGAGGGGTCAATCGTGCCTGCGTCCTGGCTCCCTAGCGAATGGAGCGGCGCGCGGGAAGTTTGTAAGCTGTCGGCAAGAATCAAGAATAGGGAGGAAGCATGCCGGTTAGAGTGAGGGGGCTCGCGCTCCTTGCCGCGCTCGTGATCGCGGCGAGCAGCCCGTCCGATGCCGCCGAGCCAGTCCGACTCGTCACCCCGACGGTTTATGGCACACACCTTCCGGGATTGGGGCAGCCGGCCGCCGATCTTGCCAAGCGCATCAAGGCGCTTTCTGCCGGTGCTTTGGCGCTCGATCTCAAGCAGCCGGGTCAAGGCGTGCAAACAACGGACATCCTCGATCAGGTCTCGCAGGGGACCGTCGATGCCGGTTTCTCGGCGCCGAGTTTTTGGGCCGCGAAGATGCCGGCCGCGGCGCTCTTTGCCGGATACCCGTTCGGCCCCGATGCGCGCGGCTATGTCGAGTGGTTCTATGCGGGAAATGGCCGGCAGCTTTACCAGCGCATGTATGACGAGGCCGGGTATCGGCTGCACGTCATCCCTTGTGCATTTGGCGGCGGGGAGACCGGTGGCTGGTTCGCCAAGGAGGTGCGCAGCCCGAAGGATCTTGAAGGACTGCGCATGCGCATCTTCGGGCTCGGTGCCCGGGTTATGACGCGCCTTGGCGCCGCGACGGTCCTCGTGCCCGGGGGCGCGGTCGCTGATGCCTTCGCGAAGCAGAAGATCGATGCCGCCGAACTCTATCCGCCTGGCGTGGACCGGCGTCAGAACCTGCATGGCACCGTGAAGCTCATCTATATGCCTGGCTGGCATCAGCCGGAGACGGTGCTCGAGCTGATCGTCAACAAGGATCGCTGGGATGCTCTCGATGATCGGCAGCGGGCCATCATCGAGACGGCTTGCGAGGCCTCAATGCTGCAAACATTGGCGGCTGCTGACGAAATGGAAAAGAACGCGCTCGCCGCTTTCACGGCGGACGGCGTCCGTGTCGAGCAATGGCCGGGCGCCGTACTGGCCGCCCTTCGCCAAGCTTGGGAAGCGGTGGCAAAGGAGGAGAGCGACAAGAACGCGTTTTTCGGAGAAGTACTCGACGACCTGCGCCCATTCACCGCAACTGCCGCGCCCGCAAGCGAAGAGCCTGAAGCGCAAGCGGGCGCGGGCCAGCCACTGGCGGCAGATCGCCGCGAGTAGCTGGCCCTCCGCTGCTACTTCGAGAACGTCTTCACGTAAGCAAGGATGTCGGCACGCTCGCCCGCGTCCGGAATACCTTGAAACGCGAGCGCCATAGGCGAATCTGGAACCATCGCCTTGGGATCGTGGATCCACTTGTCGAAATTCTCGTCCGTCCAGGTGAGGCCGCCGTCGCCAAGCTTCTTGAGGCCCGGCGAATAGGTGAAGCCCGCTTGCGCAGCCGCCTTTGCACCGATGATGTTGTTAAGTGGCGGCCCTATCAGCGGCTTCGCGCCTTCACCGATTTGATGGCAAATGCCGCATTTGGCGAAAGCCGCCTTGCCCTTCTCGGCATCGCCCGCCGCCAATGCAGAGCCGCTCAGAGCGGCAAGCATGGTGGCGCCGAGCGCAATCAGCCCAACGTTCCTCATCTCCATTTTCCTCCGGTTGCAACCGTCGGGGAGCAGGTTTCCACAACCCCTCCGGGACGGTGGACTTTGAAGCGTTCTTCTACGTTGGCCAGACGGCGGGGACTGTATCAGCGCCGCGAAGCCCAGCAAGAGGACGATTCGCCCTACCTAGAATGCCGCAACGGTCCATTGGTTTCTCTCCCCGGGAAGTCCATTGAGAGGGGCCGCGAGGATATTGCCCGGTTGACCTCCCCATGCGAAAGACTAAGGCAAGGCGCTTGGGCAACGGGCTTGCCTCCGCGATGCTGGGACCGCCGGGAGCCGTCGATGTCGCTACTTGCCATTCCGGAGCCTGATGCGGCGGTGCTCGCACGGCGCCCGGACATTATTAAGCAACTCAAACGCCTCGTACCGGCCGCCACCCTGATCGTGGACGAGGACGGCTGCCGCACCTTCGAGTCCGACGCGCTCACGGCCTATCGCTGCGCGCCGATGGCGGTCGTGTTGCCATCGAGCACGGCTGAGGTCAGCGCGATCCTCCGCTATTGTCACGACAACGGCATCAAGATCGTGCCGCGCGGCGCCGGCACCTCCCTCGCTGGCGGTGCGCTGCCTCTTGCGGACGCCATCGTTCTCGGCCTCAGCCGCATGACCCGCATCCTGTCGATTGACGTGACCAACCATGTCGCGCGCGTCGAGGCTGGCGCCACCAACATTGCCATCTCGCAGGCCGCGGCACCGCAGGGCTTCTTCTATGCGCCGGATCCCTCGAGCCAGCTCGCCTGCACCATCGGCGGCAACATCGCGACTAATTCCGGCGGCGCGCGCTGCCTGAAATACGGCGTCACCGTCAATCACGTGCAGGGCGTCCGGATCGTGATGATGGACGGGGAGGTGCTCGACATCGGCGGCGACTATCTCGACGCCGGCGGTTACGACTTCCTCTCCCTCATCGTCGGCTCCGAGGGCCAGCTCGGCATCGTCACCGAGGCCACCGTGCGTCTGGTCAAGGCGCCGGAAGGCTCGCGCCCGATGCTGCTGGGATTCGCCTCCGCCGAGGCCGCGGGCGCTTGCGTCGCGGGCATCATCGCCGCGGGCATCATCCCGGTGGCTATCGAGTTCATGGACCGTCCCGCCATCCAAGTCTGCGAGAATTATTCCGGCGCCGGCTATCCGCTCGACGTGGATGCGCTCCTCATCGTCGAGGTGGAAGGCTCCGAAGACGAGATCGATATTCTGCTCGAAGCCATCGCCGAGATCGCCGAACGCTACGATCCGATTGTCACGCGGGTCAGCCGCGGCGCCGAGGAAAGCGCCGCGATCTGGAAAGGGCGCAAGGCGGCGTTCGGGGCCATGGGCCAGATCTCCGATTACTATTGCATGGACGGCGTGATTCCGCTCTCCCGCCTGCCCGAAGCGCTGCAGCGCATCAGCCTCATTTGCCGCCAGCATCATTTCGATGTGGCCAACATCTTCCATGCGGGCGATGGCAATTTGCATCCGCTCATTCTTTATAATGCGAGCGATCCCCTGGAGCTGGAGCGTGCCGAGCGCTGCGGTGCGGAAATCTTGAAGCTTTGCGTGTCGCTCGGCGGTTGCCTGACCGGCGAGCATGGCGTCGGCATCGAGAAGCGTGACCTCATGACGGCGCAATATGACCGCGCCGATCTCGAGCAGCAGATGCGCGTGAAGACGGCGTTCGACCCGGACTGGCTGCTCAACCCCGCCAAGGTGTTTCCGCTCGAAGGACGCGAGCTCTCATGAACGTCCATATGCGCCTTGGCTTTCATGCCCCCCAGACCGGAGAAGAGCTTGCCGCTCTTGTCGCCGCCGCCGCGGGTTCGCGCACGCCGATCGAGGTGCGCGGTCGCGGCAGCAAAATCGACGTCGGCCGGCCGCTGCAGACGGCAGCGATCGTCAGCACCGAGGCGATGGTCGGCATTTCGCTCTACGAGCCGACGGAACTGGTCCTGAGCGCCCAGGCGGGTACGCCGGTCGCGGACATCGAGATCCTCTTGGCGGAATACGGCCAGGAATTCGCTTTCGAACCTCTCGACCTTGGTCCTGCGCTGGGATTCGAGCCGGGACAAACCTCGATCGGCGCGATGCTCGCGACCAATCTCTCCGGCGCGCGCCGCGTCCTTGCCGGTGCCGTCCGCGATCATGCGCTGGGGGTCAAGGCTGTGAACGGGCGCGGCGAGCAGTTCAAGGCCGGCGGCCGCGTCATGAAAAACGTGACGGGCTACGACTTAAGCCGCGCGCTCGCCGGTTCGTGGGGTACGTTGGCGGTCATGACCGAGGTCACGCTCAAAGTGCTGCCTGCGCGTCAGGAAGCGCGCACGATCCTTTGCTTCGGGCTTCCGGATGCAACAGCCGTCGAGGCCATGCGGCTTGCCACCGGCACGCCCTTTGAGGTCTCCGGCGCCGTGCATCTGCAGAAGGATTTGGTTGCGAGGTTATCCGACCCCGCTGTTGCTGGCGCCGGCAAGGCCGTGACCGCGCTGCGGGTCGAAAACTTCGCAAGCTCGGTGCGCTACCGCGCGTCTCGGCTCAAGGAGCTGCTTGCCGCGTACAACCCTGACGCCGAGCTCGATACGGCCCGCAGTCATGCGTTCTGGAACGAGCTGCGCGGTCTGAAGATGTTCTGCGCCAAGCCGGAGCGTCCCCTTTGGCGCATCTGCACGGCTGCCTCTGGCGCCGCACGGCTGGTCGCGGCCATCGCAAGAACCTTGGACACGCAGGCTTTCTATGACTGGGGCGGCAGCCTCATATGGCTTGAAACAAGCCCGATCCTCGACGGCGGCGCGATCGAGATCCGCCGGAGCCTTGCCGAGTTCGGCGGCCATGCGACCCTCATTCGCGCTGATGCCATGACTCGGGCGAGCATCGATGTCTTCCAGCCGCTCGATGCGCCTTTGATGGCGCTGTCGCAACGCCTAAAAGCGGCATTCGACCCCTACGGCATTCTCAATCCCGGCCGCATGTATCCCGAGACCTGACGACCGATGCAAACCAATTTCACAGCGTTCCAGCTTGAGGACCCGACGGTCGCGAGGGCGGATTCCATCATGCGCCGCTGCGTCCACTGCGGCCTTTGCACGGCAACCTGTCCGACCTACCTGATCCTCGGCGACGAACGCGACTCCCCGCGCGGCCGCATCTATCTCATGAAGCAGCTTTTCGAGCAGGGCGAGGTCACGCCAACCATCACCCGGCATATCGACCGCTGCCTGTCTTGCCTCTCCTGCGTGACCACCTGTCCGAGCGGCGTCGACTACATGCATCTCGTCGACATGGCTCGCGCCCGCATTGAGTCGAAGGCGCGGCGTCCGCTTTCGCAGCGAATGATGCGGTGGTTTCTCCGCGAAGTCTTGCCGTATCGGAACCGCTTCCGCTTCGTGCTCGCACTCGGCTGGTTCGCGCGCCCGTTCCGCGGCGCGTTCGCGAGCTTAGGTATGACGCGGGCCGCTTCCGCCTTGGCGCTGGTGCCCGCGCGCGTGCCGCGGATAAAGTTGCGCAAGGTGAAGGACGTCATCCGCACCGACGAGCGCCGCGTCAGGCGTGTGGCCTTGATGCTGGGCTGTGTCCAGGAAGTGCTGCAGCCCTCCATCAATCGCGCCGCCATCCGCATGCTCAAGCGGCACGGCGTCGATGTCGTCCTCGTCAAGGAAGAGCGCTGCTGCGGAGCGCTCTCTCATCATCTGGGCGACGAGGACGAAGCGCTCGCCAGCGCGCGGCACAATGTCGATGCCTGGACGGCGGCAATGCGCGAAAACCCGTTCGACGCCATTCTCATCACGGCGTCGGGTTGCGGCACCATGGTCAAGGATTACGGCAATCTGCTCGCCCGCGATCGCGGCTACGCCGAGCGTGCCCGCGAAGTGTCCTCCTTGGCGCGCGATATCACCGAGTTCATCGAAGAGCTTGGCATGACGACGCCGCTGATGTGGACCAGCATCAAGGTCGCCTACCACTCGGCCTGCTCGCTGCAGCATGGCCAACGCGTTGAGATCGAACCGCGCGCGCTTCTCGCCCAGGCGGGCTTTACCGTGGTCGAAATTCCCGAGGGCCATATCTGCTGCGGGTCTGCCGGAACCTACAACATCCTACAGCCCGAGCTGTCGGGCCAACTCCGCGACCGTAAGCTTGCCAATATCGCGACGACGGCCCCCGACGTGGTGGCGACCGGAAATATAGGATGCATTAACCAGTTGAAGGCAGGCAGCCCGGTCCCAGTGGTCCACACTATAGAGCTGTTGGACTGGGCCACTGGAGGTCCGGCGCCCGCTGGCTTGAAACGGCTGGAATCTCAGATTCATCCCATCCAAAGCCTGGTGGAAATGGCTTCGGCCTGACCGGCGGAACGCTTTGAGGCAAATAACGTTACAGTTGGTTGGACTCACCCTTGCAAGGGGGCGGGTGCACCCCCTTGCCGGGTAAATCCGCCTGGCGGGGCTGGCTGGGTCGCGAATAGATGACAGGCACATCTTCGAGCGGTGTTGCTGCCGGGCAGGATCGCACAGAAATCTTGGAGGCGCTCAAGGAGACTGAGCAGCGCTTCGGCATGCTCGTCGATGCGGTGGTCGACTACGCCATCTACATGCTGGATCCGAACGGACAGGTCACCAACTGGAACAAAGGTGCGGAGCGCATCAAGGGTTACACGGCCGACGAGATCGTGGGACAGCACTTCAGTCGGTTCTACACGCCTGAAGACCTGGCGACCGGACTTCCCGGCCGTGCTCTCGGCGTCGCCGCCGAAGAGGGGCGTTTCGAGGCGGAAGGTTGGCGCGTCCGCAAAGACGGCAGCCGCTTCTGGGCGAACGTTATCATCGATCCGATCCGCGATGAAGACGGCACCTTGCTTGGATTTGCGAAAGTCACTCGCGACATCACCGAGCGTCGCCTCGCGCAAGAGTCGCTCGAGAAGGCCAGGCAGGAACTTTTGCAGTCGCAGAAAATGGAATCTCTTGGTCAGCTCACCGGCGGGGTCGCGCACGATTTCAACAACGCCCTCACCGCCATTGTCGGCAACCTCGAACTTGTGAAGCAAAGCGGCTCGGTACAGGGCATAGCGCTTGCCCAGATCGAAGCTGCACTGACCGCCGCCCGCAACGGCGCGACGATCGTCAGTCAAATGCTGGCTTTCGCTCGTAAGCGGATGCTTCAGCCATTGATCCTCGACCTTCACCAGACTGTCC
>DASQLK010000140.1:0-14988 GCA_035630055.1 Methyloceanibacter sp.
TGGATCGGATCCGGTCGCCCGCGAACCTGATCGACAAAGCTAGAAAGACCAGGGTCTTCCTCATACAGGCTTCTGACAACCGGCTGTTGTCGGACCGAGCCATTGCGCATCATGGTGGTCTGGGTGCCGCTATCTATGTCGATGGTGACTGAACTGACCCCGCTGTTCCGGGCTGATCGCACAGGTTCGACGGTGATGTGAGTCGGCGTCGTTATGATCCGCGCAACGGCCACCCGTCGGCTCTTCTTAGACGTGACAACCTCAGTCCGCTCCCCCTTCGCAGCTCTCGCTGTCGTCCGAGGTCCTGTGACAGTGGGCTCCGGGGCATAGACAATCCGCTGCCTGACCTCGGTCGTTGCGGGCATGGCAAGAATGCGCTGAAGCTCGGTTTCGGCCTGAGCAGCCGCTGTCTGCGTGGCGGAACCAAAAAATCTAATGAAGAAGTTCGACTCTCGTTCAGTTCTCGCCTGTTCTCGAAGCTCGTCGGCTCGATTTGCCGCGTTGATGCGCAGCCGTGCCGCCTCAACCTGGGCTCGGCTCCGCGAGTTGTACGAATATACCTGACGGTTGATCTCGTACTCGATGATCTTTGCTTCCGCTGGAACCGCACCGGCGGCGAAGGTGAGAGCGGAAACGACGAAAGGCAACGCAGACTTAACTGACCACATCTAAACCTCTTACACTCGGCGAACGCGCCACACTCAAAGTGGCGCCCGAAACTATGGCCGGCTTAGCGACAAGAAAAGCGGTCAGATGCCAAAGTCTATCAGTGAGGATTCTCGATCACACAAAAGGTCGTGGCTGGAAGTTGATTTTGGAAGCATCCGATCGACCGAGCCACTCCGCAAAGCTGCGCGTGCAGCATCCCGCTGGACGACAACTCCGCCTCCGCGTGTGTTTGTGTTTGCGAAGACTAACGCTAGGGATCGAATGAAGCGGCGGGCCTTCATCCTCACATGGGCTTGAGCGCGGCGCCGATCCGGACGAAGCCGGCGGGTCGTTGTAACGGCAGGTCGGGCAGATCATGCCCCTCGCCGAGTGGGCACCGCGGAGTTTCCGTTTGCCGGTCCACGTCGCTGTCGAGGCGGGACGTTCCCTTAGCCTGCACCGATACGAGGGTTGCAGCCCACTTCCTGATCGCTGAAATCTGAGCGTCAGTTAAGTTCATCCTACTGCAGATAGCCCCGTCGCCTTCAGCTTCGGAGCATGAATGGGCAGCCAACTCATTTACCTCGCCTTTAGTTCGCCGCCGCCACACATCGGGCAGGAGAGCGCGTTCTGGCCGGCCTTCAGTTCCTGTGACGACCCTTCCCATCCGCAGGCACAGAACCAGGCCGTGAGGCGCTTGCCTTTGTTCGCGGCGCCAAAGGTCCCTTTTGATTTGCGTTCCATCCGCTGCGCGACCGATGCCATGCGCGAGAGGTCACTTATCCATTTCGGCTCGGGCTTTTTCTCGTCGGCGCTCACTCGTGTCCCAGCCCCTTCTCCACCAGCTGCCTAATCACCGGCGAACTGATCGCACAGGGTCTGGATCGAATATGGTTGGGGGGGCGCATTCCTTAGAATGTCCCTCTGCTCCTGACGCTGGCGTGTGACCAGCAGCTATACGCGCTTCTATATCGCCGCTCCCGCATTGTGCGCACGTGGCCGGCAATGTCTTTCCAACAAACATCCAGTCTCGGCCAACCCGGAGCGCAAGGCTTGGCAGGTCGATGTCGCTGACGCTCTTGCACGTGCGACACCAAATGTCGGCCTCGCACTCGTTATCGATCAGCTTCCCTAGGGTATCAAGCGACAGCAGCTGGCCGTGTCTGCGCCTCACTTCTCGGGCTTGAGCTGCCTGGTCGTCTCCCGGCATGTCGGCTCACCTCGCGGTCTCGGATCAAGTTCAGTCAGTCTTGTTCCCGGCTTTCGACAGGACGCCCCCGACAGTGCGGCCTCTCAGCCGGCGACCTAGGCTAACCTTAACCTGCCATCAACGCGCAGCGTGGAGGCCGGTAGGCGAATCTCCTACCGGCCCGAGCCGCGAAGAACACAGTCGGGACCATCTCAACACGCCTGGCTTTTTCGGCTGATGGACAATCAGTGCAGCAGGCCGTAGATGCCCGTTGGCTTCTGCACACGGGCCTTAGCCCCATGTTCCCAAGTGACCGGTATTCGCGCAACCAGCTGCTCGCCGCACTGCCGGGGAAAGCCCTTGACTTCCTGGTCCCGCATCTCGAGGCATCCATCCTGAAGCAGGACGAGCTGATCTTCGAAGCTGGTCAGATTGCCGTGCGGGCCGTGTTCCCAGGGGATTGCGTTCTTTCAGTGGTGACCATCATGGCGGACGGGCGCAGCGCCGAAACGGCGAGCATCGGCCGGGAAGGGTGCGTAGGCTTCGTGTCAGGCCTAGGCGATAGGCACGTAATCGATCGTTGCATCGTTCAGATGGATGGATCAGCGACATCGGTCCCGCTCGTTTGGCTCAACCGGGCTGTGGAGCGGTTCCCCGCGGTGCGGGACCTACAGATGCGGTATTTCAAGGCTGTGTTTGCCCATACACTTCGCTCGGTCGCCTGCTCCAGCCTGCATACGATCGATCTCCGCTGCGCCCGCTGGCTCCTGATGGCGCATGACCGGGTCCAGCGCGACACCTTCTCCATCAAGCAGGACGACCTCGCCAAGATGCTGGGCGTGCGCCGCTCCAGCGTCGGCCAGGTGTGCGGCGAGCTGCAACGCGTCGGCATCATCCGGTATAGCCGGGGCTCGATCACGATCCTCGACCGGGCGCGGCTGGAAGCTGCGGCCTGCGAGTGCTACGGAGCCGTCCAGCGCATCTACCAGCGCGTGCTGCCGAAACGTGAGCGTGGCTAGGAACCACATGAATTAGCGGCCCGGATACGGGCTTGCCTGCCCTGACTGCGGCGTCACGATGGCCGCCAATTGCTGCCATGGGTTCGGCCTCCAATGATCTATTTGATGAGGCCATGCCCCCTCGACGCCGCAGACGAGGCTCGGTATCAGCGCCGCGCCGCCAAGTTCCCTGAGGAGGGCGGCGACGGGAGGCTGCACCCAAAGGCGCCGTTCGGTGCTGGAGGCACTGATTGAAGACTGAACCTTCGTGCCAAATTCACAATCAGGCTGCTTTCACGCCAGAGAGGAATTCGTCCACCTCCCGCCCGAGATCCTCGGAATGCCGTGACAGTTCTTGGGCTGCGGAGAGGACCTGAGCAGCAGCCGAGCCAGTCTCGCCGGCGCCGCGCTTTACGTCGAGGATGTTGCCGGTCACAACCTGCGTGCCCTGCGCCGCCTGCTGCACGTTGCGGGCTATCTCCTGCGTCGCCGCCCCCTGCTCCTCCATGGCCGCTGCCACGCCGGAGGCGATCACGTTCATCTCGCCGATAGTCGCCCCGATCGCTTGGATCGCCGCCACGACCTGCTGCGTCTCAGCCTGGAAGCCGTCAATCTGCGCAGCGATGTCCTCCGTCGCCTTGGCGGTCTGGCTCGCCAGCGCCTTGACCTCGGTTGCGACCACGGCGAAGCCGCGGCCCGCCTCGCCGGCGCGCGCCGCCTCGATGGTTGCATTAAGGGCGAGGAGGTTTGTCTGCCCAGCGATGTTGTTGATCAGCGCCACCACCTCTCCGATCTTCTGCGCTCCAGCAGCGAGCGCCTGCACGGTGTCGTCGGTGCGTTTGGCTTGCTCGGCGGCGCGTGTCGCAATGGTTGAGGATTTCGCCACTTGCTCGGAAATCTCTCGGATCGACGACGACAGCTCCTCGGTTGCGACCGCCACCGTCTGCACGTTGGCCGATGTTTGCTCTGCGGCGCTCGCGACGCTCACTGATTGACCGGTCGTCTGCTGAGCCGTTTCCGTCATGACCTGAGCTGTCGCTTCCATTTCGGTAGCAGCCGAGGCGAGGCTTTGCGTCAGCGCCGAAACGTTATCTTCAAAGCGCTTGGTTAGTTGGTCGAGCACCTCAGCACGACGGGTTTTAGCGTCGGCTTCTTTCGCTGCCGCTTCGTCACTCGCTTTCTGAGCGATCAGAGCCTCTTTGAACACCTGAATGGCGTCGGCAATCGAGCCGAGCTCGGTCTTCTGGCCACGAAAGGGTATCACAGGTTCCAGATCCCCCGCTGCCAGCGCGCTCATCGGTTGAATGACAGAGGCAATGCCGCTGGAGATCCCGCGCACTATGACGAAGGTCATCACTGCTCCCATCACAGCCGCTACGATGAGAGCAGCAATGGTTAGCATCATTGTTCGACTTGAGCTGGCGTCTGCGTGCTCTTTCGCCTTCTCTGCGTCTTCGATGTTAATTCCAGCGAGCTTGTCCAAAGCCGCATCCGCCACGACTCCGAGCGGCTGGGCCTTCTGGATGTAGTGCAAGCGAGCTGCCTCGTCTTGATGCTTACGCGAATACTCAAGCGTCGCTGCCGCCTCAACCTTGTAGGCGTTCCAACTCTTCAGGAAGGTTTCATAGGCGCTTTTTTCCTCCGCACTCGAAAGGAGATTTGCGACTGTGTTAAGCGTCTGTGCTATTTCCTTTTGTTTAGCCTCGAGCTCCGACTCGACTGCGCGTTTGCCGGCCTCCTCGGTCATCAGCAAGTGCCGCAGTGTAGTAGCTCGGACGTCAGATGTTGCCGCGTTGAGTGTCAGAGACCAGCGCACCCCGGGCAGCGAGTGTTCATTGACGTGATCCAGGTCATGATTGACACCCCGAATCCCGCTCATCCCAAGGATGCCTTGCGCGAGCGCCACGATCAGAAGAACAGAGAACGCGCCAATGAGCTTGGCGCGGATGGTCAGGGCACGAAACATGGGTAAGCCTCAGGAGTGTGCCATCGTCTCAGCCGGTCAGACGCTTCAACCGATGGCTTGCTAGCAGCGCCTTGAACGCGACACGCGTTAGACGGGCCCTACGCACTTCGGCCTATCCTAAGACGGGCGTGTTTAGCCCTCATGAGTTAATAATGAGTTCAGCTGTCGAGCTACGTGCAACTTCAAGCATTGCATCGGAGAGCTTGCTATCAGGCGACCTTATTCCAGGTGAGCGCGCTTCGCTTGCCGTGCCGATTGGCCTTTCCCCCAACCTTTCCGCCAAGCCGACATACCCGCCCCAGGCGTGCTCGGACAGGGGGCTAAGGTCTTCCACGGCGACCCCACCAGCCCCATTCCAATATGTCCGGATAGCGCGAAGCTTCGACAACGCTGGAGCATCGATGCCGGCCACTGGGCCGGATGGTGCGCAAAATGGGTCGCCGAACAATACTCTGGCCGAGAAAAGCAAGACGAAGCTTGGTTCCCCAACTATAGCCACCCTCTGAAGGCGCAGCGGGTCGTTAGTCGCGTGCCGGAACACGGGGTCGAACGAGCGATCCGGCAGTACCGGGGCCCTATTGTGCGACCTCGGCCGCCGAGCCTTGTGGCGCCAACCGCGCGCGAGCGGAACGGTACTCAGCGAAGAGATTACCCGATGACCACATGGATTATCATAGGCTGCGTGGGCCTAGTCGCGGGCGGTGTCGTTCTGCTCCTCGTGGCCCTGTGGCAATAGCCGCTGCTCTCTGGCAGCCTCAATCACGGCATACACTTGACGCCTGCTGACGACCAACCGCCGCAGAGGCGGTGAGATCACCAATGCGATTGTATTTCTCGTCAGCGACTTTGGTGAACTTCCCGACACCGATGGAGTCGAGGTTAAGGGCACGGGTGATCTGCGACCCCAAATTCTCAAGGCTCTCCAGGAAATCAGGAAAAAGAAGCCACACCTCTTGGAAGAGGGCAGAGGCTGGCGAGCGAATGTAGTCGATGACTCAGGGCAGGTCCTTTTCTCGCTCGCGCTGGACGACCCCGCCGACAGGCAGTGGCTCAGCTAGCTTGTAGGGTGCGAGTGGGGTCAGCATTGTTGACCCGTTGCGCCCTGTCCTCCCTGTTTCAATAATAATACCAACGCCCGCGCCGCCAATACCTTCGCGCCCGCCGCGTCGAACGTCTGTAGGGACGCCGAACATAGCGGCGATAAACGCGTCGGGCATGACGGCGATAATACTGCGCATATTCGGTTCTTACGTCGTCGAGGTTGCTCGTGCTGACCTCTGCGCCTTCGGTGGCTTCGACCGCTTCCGACGGTGTTTGCGGCGCAAGCAATTGCGCTTGCGCCGGCTTCGCCAAGGCAGGAGCGAGAGTGGTCGCCGCGAGGCTGCCGATCAAGCCCAGCAGGAATGTACGTCTTTCCATGGGTCGTATCACCGCAGGCCCCCAGGAGAACCCTCTCGTGAACGTAAAGACGTGGCTGACCAGGTGACCGAATTGCAAGCGACGCCGGTGGCGAATCGCCACAAAATACCCCATAGAACCAAAAGCTCGGCCTTGAGGTGAGTGGCGGGGCACTGCCCGTGCAAGAGCCCAAGACACCGCAGAAGCCATGCCACACAATGCGGGCATTTCAGGCCACCGACGACTGCTTGGCCCGCCTAGAGGCGCTTCTCGTCGCTGTTCTGACACGAGCTCGGAAGCCGTTGGAAGCCAGTGAGATCGGGCCTAAATCAGCAGCGGAGGGTCGTTATGAACCAAGATGCGCGCGGCGGAGCCGAGCCTCTCCCGGTAGCCCAGGTGAAGGGAGCAGAAAGCGAAATCGGAAACAGCCTCAGCAGCGACTATTTGAATCACTACGTTGAGGTGCTCATGCTGATCGAGATGGCGCCAAATGACTCATCATTAAGCGCCGACCTCAACGACTGGTGGCCTAAGAGCTACCTTGATTGGTTTAGCGCCTCTCAGCTCCAGCATGCCTCTCAGGCACGAGCTGCCTATGAGGCACTACCAAACGAGAAACGACGCCGGTTTGAACGCCTGGTCTCCGTCATGGAGACGCTTGCGACCATGGCCGTGTTCGCCTTGCAGCCACCCTGTCAGCGAGATCGCGCGGCCGTCGTCGTGGAAGCCACAGCCCCCGTGCTGCGCAACATGATTGGCGCGGCTTCAGCCTTTCTCGACAGCGGCGGCCGTCAATATCCGGACGAGCAGGTGGTCCGACTCGCTGAGGAAGTCATCGACATCATCACTAGCGCACATTCCGAGGCAGCGACCAGCGCCCACGCCACACCGGAAGCAGCGAAGCCTCATGAGCCTCGTTCAACCGACGGCGTTGCCGCTGCGGCCGGCACACGCATTCTCATCGTCGAGGACGATGCATTGCTTCGAGAACTGTTCCGCAAGGCCCTTCGGCGTGCCGGGTATGACGTGCTGACGGCGGAGAGCGGAGAGAAGGCGCTGAGCGTCTTAAGGGAATGGGGGGAGCGCATCGACTGGCTGTTCACCGACGTGCGCCTTCCCGGCCGCGTCAATGGCTGGGTGGTAGGCAGCGAGTTCAGCCTCAACCACCCGCTTCGGCCGGTCGTCTACGGATCCGGATATGAGCCTGACGGCTCACGGCAGGTGGCCAACTCAGTTTTCTTGCGAAAGCCGGTCAATCTCGGTGAGTTGGTCGCTGCTTTCAAGGGCTTGAGCGCCACTTATCATCGACACGTCAGATCATAAGCGTCCGACCGTCTTGGACGTGGTGTCTATCGGTGAAGAAAAGTGCGGATTTCCTCGGCGCGTGGCTGGTGATGGACCGTCGAGGACGGCACGAACGTGAGCCCGCGAGCCACGATGCGGCGGATGCGACCCACCTCGATATGTCGCTGTCGAACGCGGCCGCGTGTCCTGACCTGGAGACACGTAAATCCCTCGTAACTTCGACCAATTCCGACATATTCAACATTCCGAAGCGTGCCACGGCTGTGTTCGATGAGTTCTATCATCATGGCACACTCCGCACACCTCCTGCCTTGCGTGCGGAGGGCCGAGTTGGTGTGATGTTTGGAACGGCCTGACTTGCGAGCGCCTATTGCGTCGCCAGCGCGGTCAACGCAGCCGCGCATTCGCCAGGAGCCGCTCCGAGGGCCCATTCCGGCGTGAGTTCAATCCGAATGGCCGATCCATCCAAGGCGAGCGTGATGCGCTGTCCTGCGCGAAAGACAACGAGGTTTTGATTGAGCGCGTCGGCCAACTCCGAGACGAGCGCTCCGTCAATCGGCCGGGCCGCGAAGCGGTCGAGCACAGCCCGGATGCTTGTATTAAGGCAGCTTTCCTGCGCGCTGTCGTGAAGGCTCACGGCTCTCGTTCCGAACGAATGCGGGGTTCGTGGACGCAACCTGTCCGCCGATCACTAATCGACAATGGCTAATAGATTGTTAAAGCCGCCCGCGCCCAGGGCTGCGATACGGGCCGGCGGCACGATCGATCATAGGGCTCATGCTTAATCAGAGTGTCCAAACTCGAAGGTTGGTCACAGACCTGATCTCCGTGCTTCCGGCATGCATATAGCCTGCCGAACATCGTCACGGTCCATCATGAGCAGATGGCCGTCCACTCTTGTGAGTGTATTGATAGGTAAATAGACCTACAACGACGCGCCCGCGTCACGATTTTGGCAGAACGAACCCACCGTATGCGATTGTGCTGAGCGGGTGGGTGCCGTTCAGATCCTCCGCTCCGAGGCGCGGTCCGGGGCAGGGCCGTGCGGCGTGCGGCGTGCGGTCCGAGGAAGGCGCCGTGCGGCGTGGGGCCCGAGGTGCCAACGGGGGCTCGCGCCGCCCATCCATCCAAACACGGAGAGCATTATGAGCATCGATCGCGCCGCGCTTTTCGCGGCCGTGCGCGCGTCTCCGCTCGGCGGGCGGCTGACGCAGGACCAGGTGGATGGCCTCGAGGCCATGCTGGCGACGGGGGGCACCCTGCCGCGCGCGCATCTCGCCTACGCGCTCGCCACCGCCTTCCACGAGACCGGCCGCGCGATGCAGCCGGTCGTCGAGAACCTCAATTACACGAGCGCGGCCCGCATTCGCGCCGTCTGGCCGACGCGCTTCCTAAGCGAGGAAGCGGCCGCGCCGTTTGTGCGTAACCCGCGCGCCCTCGCCAATCGCGTCTATGGCGGGCGTCTCGGCAACACGGAACCCGATGATGGCTGGCGCTACCGGGGCAGGGGGCTCGTGCAGATCACCGGCCGTGACAACTATGCCCGCGCCGGCAGGCAGCTCGGCGTCGACCTCGCCAGCGACCCCGATCTCGCGCTGCGGCCGGACCTTGCCGCCGGCATCCTGTTCGCCGGCATGGCGCAGGGCTGGTTCACCGGCCGGAAGCTGGCGGATTACTTCAACGACGCCGTCAACGATCCGGTCGACGCACGCCGCATCGTCAACGCCCTCGACCGGGCCGCGGACATCGCCGGTTATCACCGCGCTTTCCTCGCCGCGCTTACGGCGGCGGAGCGGCCCGGCTCCGCCGGGCCGGCCGTCGTATCGGCTTCGACGCCGCGCTCGCCGCAGCCGGCCGGCCTGTGGGCCCGCCTGCGGCGCTTCTTCACCCGCAACGTTTGACCAGGAGACAAGCCATGACCCTTCCCATCATCTCGCTCATCCTGCCGCATCTCTTCGACATCGCCCGGACGGTGGTGCGCGACGAGATCGCCGATCCGTCCGCGCCGATCCGCTCGGACGCGCCCGCCGCCGCGGCCGAGCGGGTCGCGCGGGAGATCGTGCAGGAAGTGCAGCGCATCCCGGAGGTGCAGCACGTGACCAGCAGCGAGCCGCATTGGTATCAGCAGCGCTCGAAATGGTCGGCGATCGTGTCCGGCATCCTGGTCGTGGCGGCGCCGCTCGGTGCTCGCTTCGGGCTCGCCGTCAGCCCGGAGCTGCAGGAGGTGATCGTCACCGCCTGCACGACGGTCGGCGGGCTCGTCGCGGCCTATCTCGCCTATCGGGCCGGCACCGCGTCCCGGCCGCTCGGCGCCTGAGCACGGCCATGAACGTCGTTTGGGAGATCAACGCCGTCTCGCTGATCGCCATCGTCGCGCATTTCGTCGGCGTGGCGGTGTTCATCGTGCGGGCGTCGGACCGCGCCATCAACGCCGATCGGAAAGCCGACAAGGCCCTGCAATGGGTCGAGGAGACGAGGGACCGCCTCGCCCAGCTCAGCAACGCCGAGCGCGCTTCTGATCAGGCCGCCGCCTGCGCGCGCGAGTGCAAGGAGAAGGTGACGATCCTCGCAGGCGCCTTCGCAGCCTATCGCGAGTCGGTCGCGCAAAACTACGTGAGCTGGGCGGCCATGCGCGATCTCGAAAGCCGCATGGAGAAGAACTTCGACAAGATGGCGATCGACATCAAGGACGCCATCCGCGAGCGCGGTCCGGTTCGCGACCACTGAATCGCGTCGGAGCGACGGCGAAGTCGCCTGTGCTCCGCCGCACCGCGGCACGAGGGGCACGGAGCGATCCTGCTGCCATCGACGCCGTGCCTCAGTCGGCAGACCCGATCACTCTCGACCGGCGAGCGAATGAAAGCGGGACAGGCCCGCCCGGCGTCGATGATCGCAGCGGCCGCATGGCGCAGCCGCAGATCAACGGGCCGCACGGGAGCAGGCCATGGCTCGCACACGACGGGAGCGTCTCAGGAAGGCCTGGCGGGAGCTGGTTCGGGAACTGACCGATTCCTATCGTCCCGAGTTGCACTACATGCGCGGCCCCGGCCCGAAATGGACCGAGAAGCACGGCGGCGCCTAACGGATCGTCATTCTCGGCCGGAGCGAATCGGAGAGCCGAGGACCTCACACCGCGTGAGGCGCCTTCGCGTGACGAGATCCTCGGCTCCGCTGCGCGGCCCGAGGATGACGTCAGGCGCGTTCCGCCGCGACGCTACATGCCGGCGCGAGCCTCGACGATACGTGAATCGCAGCGCACGTAGGTCTGCGAGCCGCGCTCGCTCGACCAGACGAGGCGGTCGCCGTCGACGGCGAGGCGGATATTGGCGGTCCAGCGCTGGCGGCCGTCGGTGCAGGTCGAGGTGATGAGGGCCGTGTTTCCGGCCTGCTTGTAGCGCCGGAAGCGGCACGAGACTTCGCCCGCCCAGGCGCCCTCCTCGTTGATCACGGCCGGAAGCAGCTGACGGTTGTTGGACTTCGGCGAACAGGCGCTGGCCGAGGGCGCCCAGATGCCGGCGAAGCTGATGGAGGGATTCGCCTCCGCGCTCGCGGCGGCCTGCACCGTATCCCTGAGCATCTCCTTCGCACCGGCCTCGAACCCATCTGCGTCGGCGACAAGGTCCCGCCGCTCCTCAGCTTCGCCGGCGGCGGGCAGGGAGAAGAGGGCCGGGTTGAGCGCGGCGATGCGGGAGAACAGGGGCTGGGCCGGGTCCTCGAAGACGGTGCGAAAGCGCCGGGATGCCTTGCTCTCGTGAGCTGGGCTTGGCGGGGCGGGGAACGCGGCCCAATCGCTGCCGGCGCGCGATTCGGGCAGCGCGACCCATGTCGCCGGCGTCGGCTGCATCGCCTCGAACGTGGCCCACACGGCAAGGGTCGCCACCACCGCAACGCCGGCCTGGCGGTACGTGGAAAGCAACCGGGCAAGGTCCGGCTGCCGCGCCCACCCGACCAGCATCCATTGTCTCGCGAGGGCGGCGATGCGGTTCAAGGCATCCAGCGCCGCCTGGCTTGGCGCCATCCTTGGCCGGCCGCGCAACGGCAACGCCTTGCGGACGCCTCGGCCGCTGCGACGATCGATCAGGGGGCGACCGTTCAGAGAGGGTCTTGCGAACGTCATGACGGATTCCGGACCACCGCCGGACACGCTCCGGCCACTTTGCGGACGCCGAGCCTCCCCCAACAGGGTAAACAAGTGGTTATCGAACCGGTGCGATTGCGGCGGCCGATCGGCGCCGAGCCGAGAACCTCGATACGCGGGTGGCGCATCACGCGCGATGAGATCCTTGGCTCCCGCCGATGATGGCGCGTCAAGGAGAGTTGGGATGCTCCGTCAGCGCGACAACCTCGCCGCGCGCGTCCACATGGCAATCGATGAGGGCGGTGCGGCTTTCGGGGCCGCCGCGGCGCCGATACGATGCCGTCACCCAGATCGGCCCGAACGTGCCGCCGCCCTCAAGGCGGGACGTCACGGCTTTCGTCAGACCATACGGTTCGGCCGCCTTGACGAGCGCCTCGTGGCACCGGCGCGCAAACGCCTGCTCCCGGTCGAGCGCGCGTCCCGCAACCCGCACGCTGTCCGTCGCAGGCGGATCATCCAATCCGTATGGCAGCAGGACGCAACCGGCCGTGCCGAGCGCGACGACAGCCGACGCCAATAATCTGCCAAGGCAGGAGACCCCCATCTCCGCGCCCCCCAACCAGCCCCAGCGATGACCGTAGCATCGCGCCGGGCCGGTTCCGCGGGCGCAAAGCCCTGCACACCGGAAAAGCGCGCGACATCCTTAACGCGCGCGTGCTGAGCCATGGAGGCGCAATGCGCCTGGCCGCTGCGCCTCGCTCAGACTGTCCCGAGAGAACACGACGAGGGGGCCGCTCGCTGCAACAAAAAGCCCTCCCCGGCGCTCGCCGGAGAGGGCCGCGCAGCCCCCCAGCCGCGCCATATCGTCAGGCCACCATGCACGAGCCCGCGCGATTCGCCTGTCACGCGGCGGCAACAGACATGAAAAACCCCCGCCACGGCGCGGCGGCACCGTGTGCGGGGGTTCGTGAGAAGCGCGGGGCTGGGGGGCTGAACGCCTCTCACCTTCAGAGTAAAGCCGCTGAGGGCGTCCGAAGCGTGGCCGCTTTGCGATGCAGTTGCGGCAAAGTCGTGCAGGGCCGCCTCACATCTTACGAGCGCTTAAGGGCTCCCTTGCTTCCCGCCCATTTGCACCGAGGATGGTCGGTTTGCGCGCTCCTTTCGTC
Source organism: Methyloceanibacter sp. (assembly GCA_035630055.1). Classification (GTDB taxonomy): domain Bacteria; phylum Pseudomonadota; class Alphaproteobacteria; order Rhizobiales; family Methyloligellaceae; genus Methyloceanibacter. The sequence continues at coordinate 12,749 of DASQLK010000140.1, forward strand.
GTTACGGCTCGGCACCCTTGTCCCGGGCGGCGGGGGCGCCGATCGGCGGCTCGGCCGTCATGCCGGCCAGCACTTCGGCGACGTGGCGGACGGCGATCGGCCGCCCCTCCCGCGACAGCTTCCCGGCCATGTTCATGAGGCAGCCGAGATCACCGGCGAGGAGCGTCTCGGCGCCGCTCGCCGCGACATGCTTTGCCTTCTCGCCGACAATGGCCGCGGAGATGTCGGCGTATTTGACCGCGAAGGTACCGCCGAAGCCGCAGCACACGTCGCTGTCATTGAGTTCGACGAGGGAGAGTCCGTCGACGCTGCCGAGAAGCTTGCGCGGCTGCGCCTTGACGCCGAGCTCGCGCAGGCCCGAGCAGGCATCGTGATAGGTGACGGTGCCGTCGAAGGCGGCGTCGACCTCGGTGACGCCGAGCACGTCGACCAGGAAAGCGGTGAGCTCGTAGGTGCGCGCGCCAAGGGCATGGGCCTTAGGCAGCCAGTTGGGATCGTCGGCGAACAGCTCGGGGTAATGGGTTCGAATCATGCCGGCGCAGGAGCCCGACGGCGCCACCACGTAATCATAGCCGCGGAATGCCTCGATCATCCGGACCGCGAGGTCCCGCGTGGTGCCGCGGTCGCCGGAATTGTAGGCCGGCTGGCCGCAACAGGTCTGCAGCGGCACCTCGACGGTACAGCCGGCGTCTTCCAACAGCTTCGCCGCCGCAAAGCCGATCGACGGCCGCATCAGATCGACCAGGCAGGTGACGAACAGGGCGACACGCGGCGCGGGCCGGGCGGGGGAGCGGGGAGGGGAGGCGGACATCGCGCGAGCCTAGCGCAAGCGCGCGGCGCGCGCCAACGCCCGCGAAGGTCGGGGACGCACGGCCCCGATGTCATGATCGCGACCCGACATTTTGCGCCTGGCTATGGGGGACGCGTCCCTGACAAAGCAGCGCCGCCGATTCTGGTCAGCTGTCTTTCTCGGCGCTGGGTCGTCCTTAAAAGTAAACGCCATCTGCCAATACCAGGATCGCCTTTCCTGGAACGGCGCAGTTGCCAATCGTCGTCCGCATTGATCACGTTGGCCGACGGGAGGGAGCGGAGATTCGATCTGGGATGAGTTCAATGAACGTGATGGCTACCCAACACCAAGTCCGAGCGCCCCGCCGTTACAGCAACGTCTCGGCCTCGATGATGTAGCAGCCCCGACAGCAGGTGACATGGACTTGCCTATCGCACCGGAAAGGTCGGACCCCAATCCGCACGGGGTCCGGGATTTGTGGGAGAGGCGTATGGGCCTTCAGGGTAAGCAGACCCTTCACGAGCGGTGGCCGCGACCTGCATACGATACACGCGCGAACAATCATGCCGCCCATGCGAACCCGATGCGTCGCCGCCGTCCACATACAGCGCCTTAGCGGCGGAGTATGCCCGAAACGCTCACACGAGCGGGACGCGCCGCACGGACCCGTATGATCGGGCTCAGCGCTTGTTCAAGGGCCTGACCGCTTCGACGATCACGTCGAGCATGCGAATGTGGGCGCGGATGAGAGCCTCGCATTTGCGGCTGTCGCGCGCCAGGGTCGCGTCGAGCAGCTTCTTGTGATCGGTGTCGTGCACCGCGCTGCACGCGACGTGCCGCGGCGCGATGCGCTGATAGCGCATGAACTGATCGACGAGCTGCCGCCGCAGGTGAAGGAGCCTCGGCGAGCCGCAGGCCGAGCCGAGCGTCTCGCGAGAAGCCTGATGCCGGGTTGACCGCTCGACCAGATAGTTGGGCGAGCCCGGCGTCAGCAGCTTCATGTGGCGGAAGGCGCGCACGAGGTCGGCTTCCCAGAGATCGTCGCCACGCCTCACGGATGTCGTGACCGCCAGGAGCTCGATGTCCTGCGGCAGGTCAGGCAGATCCGCCTCGGTCATCGGCGCGACGCGGAAGCCGCGCCGGTCCTCGCCGACGACGAGGCCCTCCACGACGAGGCACGACAGCGACTCGCGCAAGGAGCTCCAGAATGAGCAGCGTTGGTGATCGGGAAAGGAGCAGATCGGTAACGGCTCCGGCAACGTGAGCGTTGCCGGAACTGCGACAGGTCTCGAGGTCGGACCTCACATGGCCTTCTTTTGGCCCGAGGCGTCGAACTGCTTGAGATAGGCGATCAGGTCCTTGATGCGCTGCTCGTCCTTGAGGCCCGCATAGATCATCTTGGTGCCCGGGATCTTGGCCTTCGGGTCCTTGATGTACTCTCGGAACGTCG
>DASQLK010000141.1:0-5548 GCA_035630055.1 Methyloceanibacter sp.
GAGCGGCGCAAGCGCCGCCGCGAGGTCGAGGATGCGGATGGCGGCTATGCCGCACGCCTCTCCACGCATCCGGAGCAGCATGGCCACATGGACATGCAGGACTTTCGCGAGGTTCTTGTCCGCCTCCCCGACGACCAGCGCGAGGCGCTGATCCTGGTCGGTGCCGCCGGCTTTTCCTACGAAGAGGCCGCCGATATCTGCGGCTGCGCCGTGGGCACCATCAAAAGCCGCGTGAACCGCGCGCGCAACAGGCTGGGCGACATGCTGGGCCTCGACCAGGAGGCAGAGGAAGGCAGCCCCCCCGCGATTGACGTCGCGAAATCCGCCTGATCCCGCGATGAACACCCTGACGCCGAAAGATCTCGACCAGGCCAAGCTCGATCCCGCCTCGGTATTCACTGCCCCCGACGACGTGCTGAGGGCAGATCTCTCCAATGCGGAGAAGTCGGCGATCCTGGAGCGCTGGGAAGAGGATGCGGAAGCCCTCTTCCGGGCGACGGAAGAAGGCATGCCGGCGACCGATAACCGTAATGCGGCGGAAATGCTCGGCGTAATTCAGAAGGCGCTTCACGCGCTCAAAACTGAGCCTTGAGTCCCAAGCAATCGTAACGAGCGTATTTATTGCCGCTAAACTTCAGACCTTAAGGAGGGCTACATGGCGCAGAAACTCAACACCACGGAAGCCAGGCAAGGAAGCAGCCGGCCTGGCATGATCTATGTGCTTGCGATCTCGCTGGCGCTCGCCGTCATCGCGGGGCTTGCACTTGCGGCCGGCTGGATCAGCATTCCCTGGGGCTCTTGAATTTAAGCCAGCGAAGGGCAATCTGAACGGAGCCAACATCCCTAGCGAGCGGAGGAAGGGATGATCCGCCTAGGCTCCCAAGTTTTCGTTATCATTGCCACGCTCATGTTGGGGCTCGCCGCCCCGCCCGCACTTGCGGCCGAAGATGTGCCGCAGCGGCGTGACGCTCAAGCGCTCGACGCCTTGCTCGAAGGGCTCAAAGCGGAGGCCGACCGCGCCATGGACGCGGCGATCGCTGCCGGCGAGCGCGGCAATCACACTCTCAAAGGCCTGAAAGACCATTGGGCAACCAAGGTCGATGGGATGCGTGCGGCGTTAAGCAGTCAGCAATCCAACTGGGAGAGCTTTCAGCGCGACGCCGAGGTTGCGCTGGATGATTGGCGCGTCAAGGCCGCGCGCCTTGTTGAGGAGATGCACCGGTCGGCTCTTGCGGCGTTGTCGAAACTCGGCAGCGGCGACCGGACCGAGTCGAAGTCCACCTGTCCTGAGATCCACGTCTGAGCAAGAGAGTGAGAACCATGCACAACGACGAGCACACTTCCCCCTACCATACGCAGACCGGTCCGGAGACCTCCGCCAAGGACGCCGAGGCGAAGAAGGAATGGTCTGACCTCGAACGCGATCTGGGCGCTCTTGGCCAGCAGCTCGCGGAGCTACGCTCGCATACGGCGGCGCTCGGCGAGCACTTCGTGAATAATCTGCAAGCGCGCTTCCAAGACGTGCAGTCGCGCGCCGAAAGCTTCAAGACCGCCACCGAACAGCAGCTCGACGAGTTGCGCCAGTCGACCTGGCAGCAGGCGAACGACGCACGCGCACGCTCGAAGGAGACGGCGCGGCAGATGTGGGAGCGCTCCGAGCCCCTACGCCAAGGCGCGCGCGATGTCGGCGAGGGCTTAGGCCGCGCGTGGACGGAGCTGCGCGCATCACTCGGCAAAGCGGCGAGCCGCATGCAAACGGAGAACGGAACCGCGACCGCAGCCACCACGCCTACGCCTGTGCCGACGCCGCCAGGCTCCGAGCACCGCCGCGAAGCGGACTAAAGTTCACTAGGAAGCGACCGCAGGCTGCACCGGGGCGAATGCCGCGGCTGCCGCCTGCGGCATGCGCTCGGCGCGGATCAGACCGCGGACAGAATTGCCGAGATAGATGCGATCGGCCCGCTCCAGGTCGGCCGGCGTGATGATCGCCTCGCTTGCGGCCGCGCGCGGCAGATCCAGCAACTCTTCCCGCAGCGTTCCCGGCAGCAGACCGCAGGTCAGAGCCGGCGTGAACAGCCTGCCGTCGAGCTCCAGGAACAGGGTCGTCCGCGTGCCCTCGGTGAGCTCGCCCCGCTTATTGAGAAAGATCACCTCGTCGCAGCCGGTCAGGGATTTCTGCCGCTCCATCTCGCGGTCGTAGAATTGCCGCCGCGTCGTCTTGTGGAAGAAAAGCGGATCCTTCTCGTCGACGCGCTGATCGGAGATGACGAAGCGCCAGACGGTCCCCTTGGCGGGGAGCTCGATGGCAGTGGACGTCACCGTGAGAGTGCCCTCCTCCGCCAGCAACAGGCGCACGAGGTAGGTCTCGCCCTGCAATTCTGACACCTCACCCATGAGCGCGGCGATCACGGCCTCGCGCGAATAGGGATAGCCGAAATGCACCGCGGAGGACTGAAGGCGCGCGAGATGGCGTTCGAGCAGGTGGAAGCCCTCGCATCGCTCCCAGCGCAAGGTCTCGATCAGCTCGAACGGCGCGTCCGCCTTGGTGAGGAAGTGCGCCTTCAGCAGACATTCCTCAAACTCGGAGTCAGCCTTGGAATCGGCGACGACGCCGGAGCCGATGCCCATCTCGCCGCGTCCGCCATGCAGCACGACGGTGCGGATGCCGACATTGAACTGAGCGTCGCCGTGCGGCGTGAAATGGCCGATGCTGCCGGTATAGACGCCGCGGGGCGCGGCCTCGAGCTCGCGGATGATCTCCATGGCGCGGACCTTCGGCGCGCCGGTGACGGAACCGCAGGGGAAGAGCGCGCGGAGCGTCTCCTGCAAACCCATGTCGGCGCGCAGCTCGGCGCGCACCCCGGACGTCATCTGGTGCACGCTGCGATATGTCTCGACGGTGAAGAGGTCCGTGACCTCCACGGATCCGATCTTGGCGACGCGGCCGAGGTCGTTGCGCAGGAGATCGACGATCATGAGGTTCTCGGCACGCTGCTTCTCGTCCATGGCGAGCCATGTCTTGAGGCGCGAATCCTCGCGCGGCGTGCGGCCACGCGGAGCAGTGCCCTTCATGGGACGCGTTGCGATTTGCTTGCCGTCGCGGCGGAAGAAGAGCTCCGGCGAGAATGACAGCACATGCAGGTCCGGCGTGGCGATCATGCCGCCGTAAGCGACACGCTGCTTGCGGCGGAGCGCGGCATAGAGCGCCACCGGATCGCCGGCGAAGGCAAATTGATATTTGAGCGTGAGGTTGATTTGGTAGACATCGCCCGCGCCGATGTAATCGAGCACTTCCGCGAAGGAACGGGCGTATTCCTCGCGCGACCAGGACAGGTTCAGATCGGAAATCTGCGCGCGTTCCGCGCCGCCATTCGCCTCCAGCCAGGCGCGGGTGGCGGCATCGTCGAGCGGCTGCGGCGCACCGAACAGGCCGATCCAGAAGAGCGGCACGTCACGGCTCTTAGGCAGCAGCTCGCGCAATCTGGGCTCGAGGCAGTAGCCGAGCTCGTAGGAAAAGAACCCGGCGGCATGCAGCCCCTCCGCGACGCCGGCCGCGATCGCGTCCAGTCCCTGCTCGACATCTTCCGGGTCGGAGACGGCAACAACGTCGACAGGATCTGAATAGAGCAGGCTGCGCCCGCCGGGGGTCAGGCTGTCGTCGAGAAGGACATAAGGGATTGCGGTCATGGAGGAGCGATCGCGCTTGGCAATTCCGGGCAAGGCATTGTCGAACATAACGGATATGGGGGCGCGGGGGGTGAAGATCGAGGCGGCTCAAGCCCGCGCAATCACGCCAAAACCAGCATCTCGCCTTTACCGAGGACGGCCATGTCGCCCATGTAGCGCCGCGCGCGGTCGCCGAGGCTGACCCGGATGCCGGACTGGCGCAGGCCGCGTTCGAGCAGCGCCAGATAATCGAAATCGAGAACGCCGCAATCGCCAAAGGTCGGCAGCAAGTCTTTCGGCTTCTGGTTGAGGATCAGACTGCCACGGCGCATGCCGTAGCCTGCAAGGCGCCCGACGCGGCCTTGGAGGATGAGCGTGCCTGCAACGACTCTGGCTCCGGCGTAATCGCCAGCATCGCCGCCGACCACAATCAGGCCGCGGCGCATCCGCTCGCCGAGCATGGGGCCTGCATTGCCCTTGATGACGAGGCGCCCTCCCCGCATCCCGAAGGTCTCACCAACGACCGGGCCGCCCGCGCGCTCATCGGCATCGCCTGCGATCTCAAGCTGTCCGCCCGCCATGGCGGCGCCAGCACCGATACCGGCGTTGCCGCGCAGAACGATCCTGCCGCCACTCATGCCACCGCCGACATAGGCGCCCGCATCACCATCGACCACGATCTCGCCCTGGCTCAGGGCCCAACCGATGCGGTCGCAACGGTCATCGGTGCCGGCGATACGGATCGTGGCAGGATCGCTGCCCTTGATCCTGAAGATATCCCCTACCGTGACTGCGGTGCGTGTCGTCGCGACATCGAGCGCTTCGATCTCGCGCTGGCTGAGGTCAGCCAAACGGTGCGGCGTCAGCGCCGAAAGATCGAGCCGCTGCTCCGGCCGTTCCTTAAGCTGGAAGACTAACCCGCTCACGCGACGATGTCCTTGAGATGGAAATGATGGGGTCCGAGATTGCCGCCGTAATTGCCGGCGGTCACATGGGTGATGCCCTGCTTCGCGCCGCCAGCGGCGACGGCGTGAATGCCGACGCGCATGGCTTCAGCGATCGCCTCAAAGGTAAGGCCGTCAATCACGATCTCCATCACCGCTTCGACATCCAGCGGCAGCGCCGTGTTCACAGCGGCCTTCAACGTCGGGCAGTATGCGTCGTTGGTGGAGGCGATCTGGCCCTTATATTTCGAGCCGACCTTGGAGCCGGAGCGGACGATGCCGCCTGGGAACGGCGTGATGACGCTCTCGACCTTGCCGATGGCACGCACCGCCCGCTCGCAAGCGGCGAGCACGGCCTGATGCGACCTGCCCAGAACCAGGATGTTGCCGCCGCCAATGGCCTTTTTGGTAAAGCCGGTCTTCTCCTCGCAGACAAACTCGCCATCCATGACGGGAATGCGCCAGTAGCGGCGGCCATTGATGACCTTCGACACCTGCCAGCCATCGCCGAAGAAGCGGAGCGACGAGCCGAGCTTCAGCGTCTTCTCACTGTCGAGACCGGCAAAGCAGGCCGATCCCGGACTGGTGAGGACGCATTGACCGACACGGTTGCGAAGCTGGCGCTGGAGCTTGTCGGTCTCCATGGCGAACAGGAGCACCGCGACGCCGGGGCGGCCGTCTGGCGTCTCCGACGGCCTCAGATTGCGCTCGATGCCGGCTTCCGCGCCGCAAGCAATCACCGAGGTCGCGAAGCCGGTCATGGTGCGGCCCGCGACGAGCGCCCAATCCAGCGTCGGCGCAGTGATGAGGATGCGCGTGCCGACCATGGGAAAGGCCTCGGCAAACGTCTCGACGATCTCGATGCCTTTGATCTTCAGCTTTGACATGGCACTTTCGCGAAACGATGCGGTCGCGCGGCGATGTCGTCCGGCACGCCG
>DASQLK010000142.1:0-5545 GCA_035630055.1 Methyloceanibacter sp.
ATGGCCCTTGCACGTCGCTCAGGGATACTTCGACGCCATCGCCCGCCCGGCGGAAATGCACTGAGGCCTTGCCGGTGCCGACCTTGAGGTCGTCGATTGTGACGTGATCGAGCCAATGCGGCAGGTACGGCCGCGTCACCCGGATGATCCCGTCCTTCGCATCGACGTCGATGCCGAGGCAGGCTTGCAACAGGAGAAACACGGCCCCGCTTGCCCAGGCTTGCGGCGTGCAGGCGGAAGGATAAGAGACCGGACCTTCTCCGCTGCGGCGCCGGAAGCCGCAAAAGAGCTCGGGCAGCCGGAAGTCTGGAAACCGGCATGCGGCGTCGAACAGCCCGGAGAAAATCCGGGCGGCGCTCTCGGTCATGCCGTACCGCGCAAGCCCGGCTGCGGCGACGGCGCAGTCATGCGGCCACACCGTGCCGTTATGGTAAGACATCGGATTATAGAGGCTGGCGCTGACCGCAACGGTGCGCACGCCCCAGCCGCTGAAAAGATCCTGACCCATCAAGTCGTGACCGACGGCTAAGGCTCTCTCTTCGCTCGCCACGCCGCAAAAGAGCACATGACCGGCGTTCGAGGTGCGCACGAGGCACGGCCGCTTCTTACCGTCGAGCGCCAGCGCATAGGTTTGGAGCTCATCGGACCAAAAGCGCTCATCGAGATTAGCCTGCAATCGGTCCGCGTCATTCTTGAAGCGCAGCGCCTCGTCCGCATCACCGAGCGCTTCGGCGATCTCCGCCGCAGACCGCTTTGCGGCCACCACATAGGCTTGCACCTCAACGAGCGCGATCGCGCCGCCGGCCAACTCTCCGTCCGCATGGAAAACGGAATCGTCGGAGTCCTTCCACCCCTGGTTCTGCAATCCGCCTTCATCGCTGCGGCGATATTCGATGAAGCCATCGGCATCCACATCGCCGAACGTGTCGATCCAATCGAGCGCGGCTTTGATGGCCGGCCAGATGCCGCGGCAAAACTCGACGTCGTTCGTGCGGCGGAGATAAGCACCCGCGAGCATGACGAAAAGGGGAGTGGTGTCGACGCCCCCGTAATAGCGCCCGAACGGAACCTCGCGTAGGGCAGCCATCTCGCCCTTGCGCGTCTCATGCATGATCTTGCCTGGCTCCGCCTCTTGATATGCCGAGCGCTCCGCGGCCTGCACGGCGCCAAGGAAGGAGAGCACACCGCGCGCAAGTTCGGGATTGATCCAGAGCACCTGAAGCGCGGTCATCACCGCGTCGCGGCCGAACGGCACGCTGAACCAGGGGATACCCGCATAAGGGTAGGGGCCGGTCTCCATCTCCGTAATGAGGAGTGAGAGATCCGCGGCAGCGCGTGCGGTCCACGCGTCGAACGCGGCATTGGAGCTTCGTACCCGATGCAGCGCCTGGATGTGCCGCCGCGCTTCCCGCTTCGCGCCCTTGAGCGCGGTAAAGAAGCCGATGCGGCTTGGCATCGACGTATCGCCGTCGCTCGCGATCGTCATGAGGATGTGGCGGCTTGCGCCAGGCTTAAGGTCAACGGGAAGGATGATGCGGCGCCCCCGGATCGCGACCGGCGCCGAGAAGCTGATCGCCGTCGTGCGCGTCTGCTCATCGAGACCGCGATAGGAAAGGGTGAGACAGTTCCCTTCCGCGCAAGGCTGCATTCCCTCGCCACGCCGCGACCGCACAGCGCCTCTGATCTCGAACACGTCGCGGAAGTCGGCATCGCTGTCGAAGGTCAGGTCGAAGGTGATGTCCTCGTCCGAGAAGTTCCGGACCTGGATCGCCTCGTAGAGCTTGCGCCGCCACAAGAGACGCCGGCGCAAGAGATGGATCTTCGCGCGCGGCACGATGCGGTTGCGGCGATCCTGGAACGGAGGATTTGTCAGATGCGCGGTGAACACGACATTATCGGGCCCGATGTTCCCACTTAGAAGTTCCGGCATCTCTCCGTTCAAACGCAACACGAGCTGCGATAAGATTCTCGTGTCGTCCTGGAAGAGGCCGTCGGCGCCGACGCTCGGGCCGACCGCATGCAGATGCCCGTAGAAATCCCCGCGCGCATCGAACACGGCGAAAAGATCGTCATGCTTGAGGACGCGCAGCAGATCGCCTTGCGCTAAAGGCGGCTCGGAGGCTTCGAAAACGGCGGCGGCTTCCTCACCCATTGTCATGGGGCTTAAGCACGAAGATGGATGCGCGCAAGGCCGATTATGCCGCGCTCTCAGTCGCCACCGGCAGCGCGGGCATTTCCCGGATCGCCGCCTGCAAGCGCGCTATCACGCCGGTATCCAACTCCGTGGCACTCGCTTCCTGCATGATGACATGCTCGTAGGCCGCCTCGTAGCCCGCCGCCATGACGGCAACGGTGAAGCGGCGCTCGAAGCTGTCGCGGACATCCGCGCGATCGATCTCGGGCAGGCGGCCCACGGCAACGACGGCGGCATCGAGATCGTCGACGACGAACCCGGTCACGCCATCCTCGATGACCTCGGGAACCGCGCCGCGGTTCAGTGCGACGATAGGCGTGCCGCATGCCATCGCCTCGATCATGACGAGACCAAAGGGCTCCGGCCAATCGATGGGGAAGAGAAGTCCGGCCGCATTGCCGAGAAATTCCGACTTCTGCGCGTCCGTGATCTCGCCGATAAATTCCACCGTCTTAGCTTCAGCGAGCAATGGCTTGATGTGATTTTCGAAATAGCCGCGGTCGGCGGCGTCGACCTTGGCCGCGATGCGCAACGGAATGCCGGCACGCTCGGCGATGGCGATGGCCCGATCGACACCCTTCTCCGGAGAGATGCGGCCGAGGAAGGCGAGGTAGCCGCCTTTGGCCTCCGGCGAGAAGACATAGTCCTTGGCGGGAAAGCCGTGATGGATCGTGCGCACCCAGTTCAGATGCGGCACGGGGCGCCGCTGGCTGTAGGAGATCGAGACGAGGGGGTAATCGGGAAAGCTCTCATAGAGCTTAGTCAGGTCCTTGATGTCCTGGCGGCCATGCAGCGTCGTCAGCGTGCGGGATGCGATGTCGCTGAAAAAAGGGAAATGATGACAGTCCAAATGAAAATGCAGGACGTCGAACTCGTCCGCCCGGCGGCGTACCTCGGCCAGCATGGCGAAATGCGCGGGGAGGTCCCAACTCACGTCGCCGTCCAGCCGCAAGGCCACGTCGCGGCAGGACACGAGCTTGGCGCGCGTCTTGCTGTCGCCGCTTGCGAACAGCGTCACGTCATGGCCGCGCCGCACGAGCTCGTCGCTGAGATGGGCGACGACGCGTTCCGTTCCGCCGTAAAGCTTGGGCGGGACAGACTCATAGAGGGGGGCAATCTGGGCAATCCGCATCTAAGGCTCCTACCACCGCGCTGGCACCGCAGAGGTTAACAGCTGCGCAGGCTCGGCGGTTCCGCCGAAAGGACGGGCGTCGAGTGTTTGCGGTTAACAGGTGGAGCGCTATCTTAGTTGAGTTCCCACGTGACGCGCAACCGCACCTCGACGGTGGTTGTGCCCGCTTCGATGGGCACCGATTTCGCCATCTCCATGGCGGCAGGCGCCGCCGCGTAGCGCGGGATGAAGCCGCCTTCTTCCTCGCTGACCGTCAGCACTCGTCCAAGCTCGACGCCGGCGGCCTCGGCATAGAGCTTGGCATTGGCGATCGCGTTGCGCATCGCTATCTTGCGCGCCTCGTCCTTCAGAGCCTCCGGCTCCGACACGCCGAACTCGATCGAGCCCACCTCGTTGGAGCCAAGTGTCACGACCTTATCCAGAATGTCTCCGAGCTTGCCGGTGTCATTCAAGATGATGCGGACGGCGTTCGTGACCCTGTAGGCAACGAGCACCGGGGCGCGACCTTCCTTCCGCTGGTCGTAGACCGGCGTCACGGAGAAGTTCGAGGTCTGGATGTCCTTCGGCTCGATGCCGTCGCCCTTGAGCGCCTCGACGACCTGGCTCATGGCCTCGGTGTTCTGGTCAAGCGCCGCCCGCGCGGTCGGCGCTTCGCTTGTCACCCCGGTCGAAATCTCCACCTTGTCCGGCGTGGTCTTGATCGTGCCAGTCGCCGCAAGCGTGATGGTGCGGCGGAAGGGCTGTTCCTCCGCAAACGCATAAGCGGTGAAGGAGCCGCTTGTTGCGGCGAGGACGACGAGGGCTGAGAGCATTCGTTGCGCGGTGGTTGCCATGGGACCTTCCAAGCTGGTTTCGGCACGAAGCAGTGGTTCGCGCCGCAGAGGAAGTCTGCTATGAGGCGGAAATATGGGAGGCAAACGGCAGCTTCCCGGAAACTTGGCGGCGCCGTCGCTCTTGCTGCCGACCGAAGGACAGGGGCCCGTAGCTCAATTGGTTAGAGCCGGCGGCTCATAACCGTCTGGTTGGAGGTTCGAGCCCTCCCGGGCCCACCACCCTTCGGCTCCTAGAATTCGTAGCCGAGCAGCTTGATTTCGGGCGCGTACCAGTCGCCGACAAGCGCCCGCGTCTCCGCCGTGAAATAGCTCCGATAGCCAAGATCGGCGTCTCTGTTCGGCGTCACATTGGTGCGCGGCACCTGGATCTGTTGTCCGATACCGGCCTGCGCGAGCGCGCGATTGAGGTCGGCCTCGAGATTCTCGTACCGTCCGATGAAATCGACCGCCGGCTCAGCATCGATCGTGTAGATCGAGAAATTGTCGACAAAGGCGCGGCCCTTGCTCTGCATGAAGCGTTCGAAAGTCGGCCGCGCGCGCTTGGTTTTCGTCTTGTAGAGATACCAGGAGACTTGGCGGTCCCATGGATTGCGGTCGAACGCGAATTTGAAATAGCTGCGCCACACATCCTCGCCGACATAGGCGCGCACGCGCCACGCCGGCATATGCTCGTAGTAGCCGACGCTCGCATGGTAGTAGCGCTCGGGACGGCCGAGCAGCCGACGCAAGAGCGGGCGCTTCGGCTTTTGCGGGTGATCGATGCGATAATTCTGCGGCGCAAGCCCTTTGCGGTCTTGCTCGCTCTCCTCGCGATAGGGCGTGATGACGTCGTCCGGACCGCACAGCTGCGACAGCGCCGCCTCCACGGCGGTCCCTGCTGTTTTTTTCGACTTGAGGAAGATGAATTTGTGGGCGTGCGAGATAATCATGCGGAATCAGAATTCGTAATCGAGCAGTTTGATCTCGCGGGCATACCAGTCTTCCACGATGCGCTTGGTGTTGTCGCTGTAGTACTCGCGGTAGGGGCGCTTCTCTTTGCGGAACTCGCCCTTGGCGCGCGGCAGCTCGCTCTCCAGAGTCAAGCCCACTTGGCCCAAGGCCTTGGCGAGATCTTCGGTCAAAGTCTCATAGCGCCCAACGAAGTCGACCGCGACATCGCCCTTCAGTGAATAGATGTCATAATTGTCCAGCCGCGCGTTGCGCCCTTTGCGAACAAAATGCTCGAACGGCTCCGGATTGCCAACTCCTCGATAGCGGTGATGGTAATAGGACACCTGCCGATCCCAGGGATTGCGGTCGAACGCGAACTTGAAATAGCTGCGCCAGACCGCGTCGTCGTTGAGCAGCGCCTTCACCTCCGCGGCCGGCATGTGATTGTAGAAGCCG
>DASQLK010000143.1:0-4945 GCA_035630055.1 Methyloceanibacter sp.
TACCGCTTCATTCTGTTTTGCGACGATCTCTCCTTCGAGGCAGCAGACACGAGCTATAAGTCCCTCAAGGCTGTGCTCGAGGGCGGCATCGAGGGACGGCCTGACAACGTGATTCTCTACGCCACCTCGAACCGCCGCCATCTGATGCCGCGCGAGATGGTGGAGAACGAGCGCTCCACCGCCATCAACCCATCGGAGGCGGTGGAGGAGAAGGTATCGCTGTCGGACCGGTTCGGGCTGTGGATCGGTTTCCACAATTGCAGCCAGGACGACTACCTCGCCATGGTGCGCGGTTATGCCGAACATTATGGGCTGGCTGTGGATGCGGAAGACTTGCGGGCCGACGCCTTGGCTTGGGCAGCGGGGCGCGGCAGTCGGTCTGGCCGCGTTGCCTGGCAATATGTGCAGGATCTTGCCGGACGCTTAGGACGACGGCTCGTCTAGTCGGCGTTCGCCGTCATGCTGTTCATGAACTTGGTTGGGTCGATCGGGCGCGAGCCCTTGCGCAGCTCGAAATGGACCTGCGGCTGGCTGACCGAACCGGTGGCGCCTGCCTTCGCAATGACCTGACCGCGGCGGACCTTCTCGCCACGCTTCACCAGAAGCTCGTTGTTGTGGGCGTAAGCCGATACCCAATTGTTGGCGTGGCGGACGAGCACGAGGTTGCCGTAGCCTTTGAGCTCGCTGCCGGAATAGGCGACGACGCCGTTCTCGGCTGCCTTCACCGGCGTGCCTTGCGGCACGGCGACATTGATGCCGTCGTTGTGGCCGCCGTCGGGCTTGGTGCCGAAGCCTGAGATCACGCGGCCCTGCACCGGCCAGCGGAAGCTGTTGCCGGACATGGGATCAGGCGTCGGCAGCTGGCCGGGGTTGGTCACGCCCGTGGCGGGTGCCAAGGTCTTGGGCTCGCCAGTGATGTCGTTGGCGGCAGCCAGGTTGCTGCCGGCGGGAGCCATAGGAGGCGCGCCTTCGGCCTCCCGGGCAGACTCCGCCGCAAGCGACGTAGCGCCGGGCGCTGGTATGGTGGTCGTCTTCACGACGCGCACGTCGGACGGTGAAGCGCCGGACGGCGACGGCCCGCCCATTGCCGGCGGCGCCGCGATGGGCTCCGGCGCGTTTGCGGCCACGGTCGGCCGTGGCTGCGCTGCTGTCTTGCCGCCCGGGATGATCAGCCTCTGGCCGATCTGCAAGCGGTCGGCGCGAATGTCGTTGCGCACGAGGATGGACTTCTGGCTGACGCCAAATCTTTGCGCGATGGAGCCAGGGGTATCCCCGCTCTCGACGCGGTAGACGGCATCGTTGGGACCGGGGGGCTTCGGCGCGGCAGGCGCGCTGAGGACCGGGGCCGGAGTTGGCGCCATCGGACGCGGATAGGCGCGCGGGGCGACGGGCGCAGGTGCGGGCGTATAAGAGGCCGGCGTCGCCTGCGGGCGATAGGATGACGGCAGCGGCGGCAACGGCGCGCCATGCGCCAGCTGCGTGTTGTTGCTGGAGGCCGGATAGTCGGAGTTATAGACGGACTCTTGCGGGACCGGCAGCGCCGCCGTGGTCGAATAGTCCGCGGGCTGCGCCGCTTGCGTCTCCGATGAGCCGGTGAGGTTGAAAGCGGGGAAATCGAAGCGGGAGGTGCCGGAGCTGCATCCCGCCAGGGTCAAGGCGGTGCACGCCATGCCCGCGGTCGCAATCAAGCGGCCAATCATCAAGCCGAACGCGTACCGCATACCCTCGCCCCTCGTACTCGTAACAACGCGAGTAAAGCGTGGGAGCCGTAAACAAGCTGTTAAGTGTGTCCCGATCAGCCAAAAGATTCAGCAATCAAAGGCTTAGGGCCGCTTCACGCGGCCATGGACGAGAGGCACGAAGCGCACCGGCAAAAGCGCCGTCTCCTCGATGCCGGCGTCGGTCTTGTCGATCTGGACGAGGGACTGGGAATCGCGGGACTCGCCTAAGGGGATAATCATGCGGCCGCCGACCTTCAGCTGGTCGAGCAGCGCGCGGGGCGGATCGGCCGCCGCGGCGGTGACGATGATGCGGTCGAACGGCGCCTGCGGCGGCCAGCCGAGCCAGCCGTCGCCGATGATGGAGGTGATATTGGTGAGACCGAGCTTGGTGAAGCGGCGCTCGGCCGCCTTCTGCAATTCGCGCCAGCGCTCGATGGTGTAGAGGCGGCGGCAGAGGTGTGACAGCACCGCGGCCTGATAGCCGGAGCCGGTGCCGATCTCGAGCACCTTGTGGCGGTCATCGACCTCCAGCTTCTCGGTCATATAGGCGACGACGTAAGGCTGGGAAATGGTCTGCCCGCATTCGATGGGCAGCGCGATGTCCTGATAGGCGTGCTCGGCGAAGGCGGGGTCGACGAAGAGGTCGCGCGGCACAAGCTCGATCGCGCGCAGAACCCTGGTCGTGCGGATACCGCGCCGCCGGAGCTGCATGATCAGGTTGATCTGGTCTTGCGCGCTCACCTTCGCCTCGTCCGCCTCCCCTGACGGAGGCGGGGTTCGACTATCCGACGATTCCCGGCCCCGGCGTTAGGCCCTATTTCTCGGCCCCATTCAGCACGGAAGCAAATGCCTCGCGCGTCGGCCCGTCGGTATAGTCGAGGCAGAGCGGGGTTACGGAGATGTACCGGCAGCCCACGGCCCAAAGGTCCGTCTCCTTGGGCGGCTTCGCCTTCCGCCGCTCGACGCCGATCCAGTAATAGGCCTTGCCGCGCGTATCCAGGCGATCCTCGATGCGGAACAGCTCGGGATTGCGCAAGCCCTGCACGGTGGCGCGCACGCCCTTCACCGCGTCCGGCTCGCAATCCGGGAAATTGACGTTGAGCACAACGCCGTCGGGCCAACCCGTCTTCATGAGCTCGCGCACGAGTTCGGCGCCATGGCGCATCGGCGTCTCCCAGATCGGCTCGCCCGTCCCCTGGTCGGTCATGGCGGGACCGGTCACAAGACTCATGGCAATCGAGGGAATGCCGACCAGCGTGCCCTGGATGGCGCCGGCAACGGTGCCCGAATAGGTGATGTCGTCGGCAAGGTTCTGGCCGCGGTTGACGCCGGACAGCACAAGGTCGGGGATCTTATCCTTGAGCAGGAAGCGCACGCCCATGATGACGCAGTCGGTCGGCGTGCCGCGCACCGCATAGTGCCCTTTGCCGACCTCGGTCATGCGAAGCGGATCGGAGAGCGTCAGGGAATGCGACGCGCCGCTGTTGTCGAGCTCGGGCGCGACCACCCAGACGTCGTCGGTCAGATCGTTGGCGATCTTCTCCAGAACCTGGATGCCCGGCGCGTTGATGCCGTCGTCGTTGGTGATGAGGATGCGCGGCTTCGACTTCATATTCGTCATGACACCCGTTCAATCTTGTCTATCCCACCCATGTACGGCTTGAGGACATCCGGCACGCGCACGCTGCCGTGCTCGTCCTGGTAGTTTTCGAGCACGGCGATCAGCGCACGGCCAACCGCGATGCCGGAGCCGTTCAGCGTGTGCACGTATTGCGTGGCCTTCTGGTCTTTCGCGCGATAGCGCGCGTTCATGCGACGGGCCTGGAAGTCGCCGCAATTCGAGCAAGACGAGATCTCGCGATACGTGCCCTGCCCCGGCAGCCAGACCTCGATGTCGTAGGTCTTCTTCGCGGCGAAGCCCATGTCGCCGGTCGAGAGCACGACGGTGCGGAAGGGAAGATCGAGGCGCTTCAGCACTTCCTCGGCGCATTGTGTCATGCGCTCATGCTCGGCGTCGGACTGCTCCTGCGTCGTGATGGAGACGAGTTCGACCTTGGGGAATTGATGCTGGCGGATCATGCCGCGGGTGTCTTTTCCCGCCGCGCCAGCCTCGGCGCGGAAGCATTGCGTCCAGGCCGTGACCCGCATCGGCAGCTTTGCTTCGTCGGTGATGTCGTCGCGGACAAGATTGGTGAGCGGGACTTCCGCAGTGGGGATGAGCCAGAACTCCCCGGTTTGAAACTGATCCTCTCGAAACTTCGGGAGCTGCGCGGTACCGAACATGGTCTCGTCGCGCACGAGGAGCGGCGGGTTGATCTCGGTGTAGCCGTTCTCGGTCGTGTGCAGGTCGAGCATGAATTGCGCGAGCGACCTCTCCAGACGCGCCAGCGCGCCCTTCAGCACAACGAAGCGCGCGCCGGAGAGTTTCGCGGCGGTCTCGAAATCCATGAGGCCGAGGGCCTCGCCAATCTCGAAATGTTGCTTTGGCTGGAAGGAAAACGCCTTCGGCGTGCCGACCTTGCGCAGCTCGACATTGGCCTTCTCGTCAGCGCCGATGGGCACATCTCCCGCGGGAAGGTTCGGAATGGCGGCGAGCAGATCGAGAAGCAGCTTGTCTAGATCGCGCTCCTTGTTTTCTCCGTCCTGGATTGCAGCTTTTAGCGACGCCACCTCGGCCATCAGCTTGTCGGCGGCCTGATCGTCCTTCTGCTGCTTCGCCTTGCCGATGTCCTTGGAGGCCGCGTTGCGGCGGGCTTGCGCGTCCTGCAAGTCCTGGATGACGGCGCGGCGCGCTTCGTCGAGATCGAGAAGCTCCTTCAAGAGCCTGTCCGGCGCGGGCTCGAAGCCGCGGTCCTTCATGCCCTTGAGAAAGGCGTCCTGATTGTCACGAATCCATCTGATGTCGAGCAAGGCACAGTCCTTGGGGCACGTGAACCGGGGCGGTGCTTCCGTATAGAGAACCGGGATTGGCTTGTCATCGCCCCGCCGTCGCAGCTTGTGCTTGTCGCTGGATACCGGCTTGCGCCGGTATGACGTGTGAGGGGAGGCCGCGCCACAGCCGCTCGTTTCCGCGAAAGCGGAAAACAAGAGGGCCGACGCAAATCAAACGGGTTGGCGCAAGGAGACGATCGCGAGCCGGCCGTCGGTATGCCAGGGATCGCCGCCACCGTTACGGCCCTGAAGATCGGCGTGGAAGCCGTCCTTCCACGCGACGGATTCCACCA
>DASQLK010000144.1:0-2992 GCA_035630055.1 Methyloceanibacter sp.
CGAAAGGAGAGCGCCACGTCCGGCGCCGCATGACCCAATGAGTTTTTTCCGAGTCCTGTCCGAACCCTATCCGGCGCCGTTCCGATCGCGGTTGATCCTCTGCCTCATGACGGCTCTTGCGCTTGGCATCGGTCTGCAAGCCCCTGGCGCGCGTGCCGCTGACAGTGTCTTCGAGGTCGCCAAGATCGCCGTCGACACCACCGCCAAGGATGCGGTTGCCGCAAAGCAGAAGGGGATGGCGGAAGCGGAGCAGCGCGCCTTTCAAACGGTGCTGAAGCGCCTCGTCCCTTTGAGCGCCTATGCGCAGCTTCCGACCGTCGGCGCGGAGGATGTCTCCTCCCTTGTCACCGGCGTCGCGATTCGCAGCGAGCAATATTCGACCACGCGCTATATCGCGACACTCGATGTCAGCTTCAGCGCGCCGGGGGTGAAGCGGCTCCTGCAAAGCTATGGGGTTGCCTTCAGCGAGGCGCAGGCGCCGGCGCTGACCGTGCTGCCCATCGTCATCGAGAAGAACGCCGTGCGGAGCAGCGGCGCGGAGGGTTGGGGCGAGGCCTGGGAGGCGCTCGATACATCCCACAGCATGACGCCCGCGACGATCGTCAACCCGCGCGCCGAGCTGACGGTCGAGACGGCGAATGCCATCCTCGGCGGCGATCCGAGCGCGCTTGCGACGCTGCAAAGCCAATATGGCGACCGTCCGTTGGTCGTGGCGGAAGCGAAGGTCGCCGATGGCAAGTTCGTCATGCGCCTCGTCGGCGAGGACAGTGCCGGCAACATCAACTATGTGGACGAGCTGAAGCTCGATGGCCGCAATGCGAGGACCGTCGCGCGCGAGGCCGCGGAGATCGCGTTCGGCATCCTGGAGAACCGCTGGAAGGTCACGCAGTCCTCCGGCGGTGGGCCGCAACCGACGCAAACAACCTATGGCGAGGAGCCGCCGGCTGCGGGTGCGGCACCCGCCGCGCCTGGCGAAGTCACGCGCAACCTCGCGGCATCGGTCGAGTTCTCGGGCCTCAAGGACTGGCAGGACATTCGCGCCCGGCTGATGAACGTTCCCGGGCTTCAGGCGCTAGAGGTCAATTCCCTGTCCGCCCGCAGCGCCGCGGTGACGTTCGAGTTTGCCGGTTCCCTGGGCCGCCTCCAGAGCGAGCTGGGCACCATCGGATTCTCCCTGGAAGACCGCGACGGTACCTTTGTCGTCCGCGCGCGTTAGCTCTCCTTTGCCGCTAGGAATCTGCTATTTAATGAGGCAAAAGACGCTTCGCGACGGGTCCCGGGGCGTGGATTGGAGAAGCGGTCGTGAATATCCCGAACAGCCTGACGCTTGGGCGCATCGTTCTCGTGCCCCTCGTTGTGTGGCTCATCATCAGCCATGAGATGCTGTGGGCGTTCGTGGTCTTTCTTCTCGCCGGCGTTTCCGATGCGCTCGACGGCTTTCTCGCTAAGCGCTTCAACTGGCATACGGAGCTTGGCGCCTATCTCGATCCCATCGCCGACAAGGCGCTTCTTGTCAGCATCTATGTGACGCTAGGTCTGGCGGGTCACCTGCCGGTATGGCTCGTGATCGCGGTCGTCAGCCGCGACATCCTCATCATCGGCGCGGTGATGCTGTCCTGGATGCTGTCGCGGCCGATCGCCATGCAGCCGCTGCTCGTGAGCAAGGTCAACACATTCTCCCAGATCATCCTCGCCGGGCTTGTGCTCGCCGAACTCGGCCTTGGTCTCGGCTTGGAGCGCGTCATCTGGGTGCTGATCTGGATCACCGGCAGTCTCACCATACTGTCGGCAGGGGCGTATTTCTGGGGATGGCTCGGTCATATGGCGAGCTACGAGCCCGCGCCGCCTCCTATCCCGCAGCGGCCGGCCAAGCCGGTCAAGCTTCGCACCACGCGTTCTCGGATCAGGGCTTCGTGACGTTGCAGCAACTCGCGTTGGACTTGCCGCACCGCGCCGCCCAGGGCGCGGAAGACTTTCTCGTCAGCGATTGCAATCTCGCTGCGGTCAAGCTGCTTGATGCGTGGCCCGACTGGCGTGCGCCCGTGCAGCTCCTGCGTGGCCCCGCGTCCAGCGGCAAGACGCATCTCGCGCGGGTGTGGCAGGCGCGGTCGGGCGCGCGGCCAATCGTGTCCAATGACCTCGACATCTCCGCCATCGATGCTCTCGACGAGGGGACGGCATTGATCGTCGAGGATGCGGACCGCGGAGAGTACGACGAGAATGCGCTCTTTCATCTCATCAATCTCGCAGGGGAAAAGCGGCTGTTCATCCTGATGACGGCGCGTACGGCACCGTCGCGATGGGGGGGTGCGCTGCCCGACCTCAATTCGCGCCTCAATGGGCTGCCGGTGGTCGAGATCGGGCCGCCTGACGATGCCTTGTTGAAGACGGTCATGCTCAAGCATTTCGCGGACCGGCAGCTGACGGTCGACCCCAAGGTCCTCGATTTTCTTGCCCTTCACGTCGAGCGCTCGCTTGAAGGCGCCGCGCTCGCGGTTGCCGCCGTCGATCGCCTCGCCCTTGCCACGGGGCGCAAGATCACCCGGCAGGTCGCCGCTGAGGCAATCGGCGGTTCCGAGGAGGTCGCCGACTAGGCCCGCCATTCGCCTGCCGTAACGGTCGTGATACAGTTTTGCGATACGCTCAGGCTGGTTTCGCGCCGACAGCCTTTGAGGATGCTTGGCGCAGATTATTCGAGGATTTTCATGACGTTACAGGAAAAGGTTGAGGGCACGGCTCCGGGCTCCGAGGTTGCGAGCTTCGGTCCAAGCCGGTTTTTCAACCGCGAGCTCTCCTGGCTCCAGTTCAACCGGCGGGTGCTGGAAGAGTCGGAGAATGAGCGTCACCCGGTCCTGGAGCGTTTGCGCTTCCTGTCGATTTCGGCGTCAAATCTGGACGAATTCTACATGGTGCGGGTGGCCGGTCTGCGCGGCCAGGTGCTCGCCGGCATCGAGACCCCGAGCCAGGATGGTTCGACGCCGACGGAGCAACT